>JBBSSE010000075.1:0-9860 GCA_038242375.1 Chitinophagales bacterium | reverse complement strand
GCTCAAAGCTCACAGCTTTCAATTATATTCGCCCGCATAACTGCGCAGGGCACATGCTTAAAGATGCCAATCAAAAACTTTATTCATGGATTATTATTATACAATAGAAACATCGGCTGTTGCTGAACTTAAAGAAAGAGGAAGCAAATTCCTGGCGTATTCCTTTCCTCTGAAGAATGTAAAGGATTTTAAAATCCATATGCAGGAGATAAAAAAAGAGCATCCGAAAGCCAATCACCATTGTTTTGCTTACAAGATTGGCGTTGATGGGAATATCTTTCGCAGCAGTGATGACGGAGAACCATCCGGCACGGCAGGCAAACCAATCATGGGACAAATAGAATCCAAAAACCTTACAAACACTCTAATTATAGTAGTCCGTTATTTTGGAGGAACCCTTCTGGGCGTACCGGGATTAATTACTGCCTACAAAACAGCTGCATCCCTTGTGTTACAATGCACTCCAATCGTTCAAAAAGCTGTTGAAATAAATTACGAACTGCAATTTAATTACACCGAGATGAATGATGTGATGCGTATAATAAAACAGTTTAACTGCACAGTAAATAAAAACGAAATGCAACTGTTTTGTATTTTGCAAATAGGCGTTCCCAAAAACCAATTGAGCGAAGTGCTTTCCGCATTATCAAATATAAAAAACCTTGAGCCTAACCCCCTGTAATTAAGGATATTAATATATTCATTCGGTCCCATTTAGCCAAACTGAATCTTCTTTTTAAATTCCCTTTTTTTATATATCCTTCAAAGAAAGCAAATACAAAAAATGGCAAAACACTTTCCAACACTGACTTAGAGGAAATTTAACCCTAAAAAATCCCTTCTTTTTAAAAGTTTACTGATGATATTAATCATTGAAATATTGGATATTATATGATTATGCTCATAAAATTTAGTAGATTGCTATTGTAATATTGCAATGTTAAAATGAAAATGAAACATTTATGAAAAAAACAATGATCGTTTGTGCTCTTTCAATATTCTTTGTCGCCTGTGGCGGTGGGAATACGGATAAAGCAGCAGAAACAACCGGCGAAACTACTGAAACACCTACACTTGAAGAGTACGATCCACACCGCGGTGAGGGAAAGTTCCATGAAGTTGCTTTAGGTGCTTCATTGGATAAAAAGATGGCTGCTGAAGGCGAAAAAATTTCAGAAATGAAATGCCTTTCCTGTCATAAACTGTCCGACGAAAGACTGGTAGGTCCGGGATGGCAAGGTGTAACAACCAGGCACCAGCCGGAGTGGATAATGAATTTCATGACCAACACGGATGAAATGATTGACAAAGATCCAAAAGTTCAGGCTATGCTTGAAATTTGTATGGTTCGAATGCCAAACCAAAGTTTAAGTGATGAAGAAGCGCGTGACATTCTTGAATTCATGCGTAAAAATGATGGTGTAAAATAGCACTTTTCATTATCTAAGTTTAAACCGGGTGGATGTATTTGTTAGCACCCGGTTTTTTTCCAACTTTATATATAACAAGAATAACCGGTACAAAGGGTTTCCTTATACCGGCACTACATACGAATGTCAAAAAAAACCATTTTTTATTAATTTTCTCTCAAACAAACCATTTTATGAAAAGAATTTTCTTCCCGGTTTTTGCGCTTGCAGCCGTCATTCTGCTGGGCTTTTCCGGATGTAAACCAAAAAATGTCGGGGACGCTACAGGTAGCGATGCGGCATCCAGGGTATATGTACCTCCTGGGAAATATGATGAATTTTACAATTTTGTATCAGGCGGATTCAGCGGACAGGTAGCTGTCTACGGAATACCATCCGGCCGGTTACTAAGAGTTATTCCTGTGTTCTCTGTAGATCCTGAGAAAGGATGGGGATATAGTGAAGAAACCAAACCAATGCTCAACACCTCTCATGGTGAAGTTCCATGGGGAGATCAGCATCACCTTGCCCTTTCTCAAACAGATGGAGTATATGATGGCCGTTGGTTATTTGCCAACGAAAACAATACCCCACGTGTCGCCCGTATTGACCTGACAACGTTTACCACTGCTGAAATTCTTGAAATACCCAATAGTGCGGGTAACCACTCTTCTCCATTTCTTACAGAAAACTCTGAATATGTGGTAGCTGGTACACGCTTTAGTGTTCCTATGGATTATGAAGATGGTGATGTACCCATTGATTCTTATAAAAAGAATTTTAAAGGAACCATCAGTTTTGTGAGTGTAGAACCTAAAACAGGTGAAATGGATGTTGCATTTCAATTGTTACTTCCGGGAATGAACTTTGACCTTAGCCATACAGGTAAAGGGCCAAGCAGTGGCTGGTTTTTCTTCAGTTGCTATAACTCAGAGCAGGCGCACACTTTATTAGAAGTAAATGCTTCCAAGCGTGATAAGGATTATATCCTTGCTGTGAACTGGAAAAAAGCAGAAGAGTATTTCAAAGCGGGAAAAGGAACCAAAAAGCCTGCTAAATATGCTCATAATGTTTATAATGACGAAACACACAGCGCTACTTCTACCTTCAAAAATGAAGTAACCGTAATAGATGTAAAAGATTTCCCGGACATCGTTTATATGATTCCCTGCCCTAAATCTCCTCACGGTTGTGACGTAGATCCTTCCGGTGAGTACATCGTAGGAAGTGGTAAATTAGCCGCATTAATTCCTGTATTCTCTTTTTCTAAAATAAAAAGTGCTATTGCCAACAAAACATATGATGGCGATTACGAAGGAATTCCTGTAATTAAGTACGAAGCCGCGTTACATGGCGAAGTTGCTAAACCAGGTTTAGGCCCTTTACACACAGAATTTGACGACAAAGGAAATGCATATACTACTTTCTTCATCTCTTCTGAAATAGTAAAATGGAGTGTAAAAGATCTGAAAATTTTAGACAGAATTCCTACTTATTATTCTCCCGGTCACCTTTCTATCCCCGGTGGTGATACTAAAAAGCCATGGGGTAAATACCTGATCGCTTATAACAAGATCACTAAAGACAGATATCTGCCAACCGGTCCTGAACTTTCTCAAGCTGCCCAGTTGATTGATATCAGTGGCGATAAGATGAAATTACTTGCCGACTATCCAAGCATTGGTGAACCACACTATGCACAGGCAATACCTGCAAGTATGCTCAAGGATAAGAGTGTTAAGATCTTCAAATTACAAGATAATAAACATCCCTATGCAGCGAAAGGTGAAAAACAATCTAAAGTAGTACGTGAAGGAAATAAAGTTCATGTGTATGCGACAATGATCCGGTCACACTTTGCTCCTGATAATATTGAAGGCATACAGGAAGGGGACGAAGTACTTTTCCACGTAACGAATCTTGAACAGGATTGGGATGTACCACACGGTTTTGCAATAAAAGGTGCCTTAAATGCTGAATTACTTGTAATGCCCGGTCAAACTCAAACCTACAAATGGATTGCACCAAAAAAGGGTATTTATCCATTCTATTGCACAGACTTCTGTAGTGCTTTACATCAGGAAATGTCCGGTTATATAAGGGTATCTCCAAAAGGATCTAAAGTTCCTATCTCATTTAGTTTAGGTAAAAACTCTGACCCAACCGTAGCGGCCGGAGGAAAACCAACAACTACACCATAAGTTTTTTTAAAAGGACAGGCCTCAAAAGGCCTGTTCCTTTTTTATCTCTTTAAAAAATAAAGTAATGACCGATCAACCTATTTCAAAAAAAACACTTACTAAGCGTTCAAGGATTATTCTAGCCATTTGTGGTTTACTGCTTGTAGCAGTATTGTTTGTTCCACTTTGGCAAATAGAAATGGATGCCCCTCAATATCCGGAAGGCCTGGTGTTAAAAATGTATCCGCACAAATTAGGTGGTAATGTGGAAATCATTAACGGATTAAACCACTACATTGGCATGAAGACGCTTCATGCAGAGAACTTTATAGAATTTACTGTATTACCCTACATCATAGCTTTTTTTGCTTTATTTTGTTTCGTTGTAGCTTTACAAAAGAAACGTCTATGGCTGACGGTATTAACGTCAGCATTTATTTTATTTGGAATTTTGTCCATGGTGGATTTTTATAAGTGGTTGTACAATTATGGACATAATTTGGATCCGTCGGCAGCTATTATTGTCCCCGGGCAAAGTTATCAGCCACCATTGTTAGGTTTTAAACAATTACTAAACTTTGGTGTATATTCCATTCCCGATATTGGAGGAGTATTCTTCATTATTGTTGGGATTTTATTACTTTTTATTACTCTAACTCAATATAAATTTAAAAGGAAAAAGATATGACAAACGTGAACAAGATAGTGGCAGCAGTAGCTGTATTTTTAATGATGGGGCTTGCGTCATGCAGTACCGGCCCGCAACCCATCAAGTTAGGTTCCGATGCCTGCGCCTTTTGTAAAATGACGATCTCTGATAAAAATTTCGGAGCTGAAATCGTGACTAAAAAAGGCAAAGCCTATAAGTTTGATGATACACATTGCCTCGTAGCTTTTATGAAGGAAAACACAGTGGAGCCCAAAGATATCAAAGAAACTTACCTCGTAAACTTTGTGGAACCACATAATTTTATTGAATCAACTAAAGTCCTTTTATTAAAAAGTGAAGACCTGCATTCTCCCATGGGCGGAAATGTTGCCAGCTTTGATGATAAAAATAAATTAGACGAGGTAGCTGATAAAGTGAAAGGAGAAATTATAACATGGGAGGCATTACAAAATGAGCATTAAGACACAATTTCATTACAGAATCCTTTGCCTGATCGCTTTTATTTTCTTTACAAATACGCTTTCAGCAAAGACAATTTATGTAGGCAAAAACAGGGCGGTTACTTCCATTCAGGAAGCAATTAACCAGGCCGGGCATGGAGATACTGTTCTTGTAGATAAAGGACTTTATAAGGAAGGAAATATAATCCTGGACAAATCTATCCTGCTGAAAGGAATCGACTACCCTATACTCGATGGCGAAAACAAATATGAAATACTAACAGTCCACGCAAATTATGCAACCGTTGAAGGGTTTAAAATACAACATGGCGGCCGCTCCGAATTAAAGGACCTTGCGGGAATTTTGGTTTATGACAGCGAAGGAGTCATCATCATCAATAATATTCTTGACGATACGAATTTTGGAATATTGGCGCAGCACACAAAAAATTCTACCATAAAAAACAACAAGATCAGGGCGTATGGTAAGAACGAAGTGCAAAGTGGAAATGGTATCAGTTGCTGGCGGTCGGATAGTTTACTCATCATTGGCAACACCATTGAAGGCCACAGAGACGGAATCTATTTTGAATTTGTGACCAACTCCCTCGTTTGGCGCAACATAAGTACACGAAACATTCGCTACGGGATCCACTTTATGTTCTCACATTATGATACCTATATTGGAAATGTATTTGAAGAAAACGAATCCGGTGTAGCGGTGATGTACACAACGCATATACACATGTATAATAATCACTTCATCAATAATTGGGGCGACGCGGCTTATGGTATTTTATTAAAAGACATAACGGACAGCGATATTTCCGGAAACTTTTTCACAGAAAATACGGTGGGTATTCTCATGGAAGGATGCAGCAGGATCAAGCTATATAAAAACGCATTTTACAATAATGGCTGGGCATTAAAGATCTCCTCCAGCAGTGACGATAATGTTTTCACCCTGAACAATTTTATAGGAAACACTTTTGATATAAGCACAAGTGGCTCCCTGGTACTGAACAGTTTTAACGGAAACTACTGGGATAAATATGAAGGATACGATATTAACCGGGATAAAATTGGCGATGTTCCTTATCGGCCTGTAAGTATGTATTCCATGATCATAGACAGTAATCCCGGAGCATTAATGCTGTTTCGAAGCTTAATTGTTACTTTGCTGGACAAAAGTGAAAAAATATTACCCGGTGTTACACCGGAACAACTTAAAGATGAAAGGCCGTTAATGGTCAGATTGGCATTATGATAAAAGCAGAAAATATTACAAAGAGTTTCGGAAAATTAAAAGCCTTGAACGATGTATCCTTCACCTTCAACCGGGGAGAATGCATTGCTTTACTGGGACCGAATGGATGTGGAAAAACAACCTTGATCAAAACCCTTTTGGGAATGGTGGTACCGGATAGTGGCACCATTCATTTTGACGGGGAGCTCATACAGAACAAATGGCGATACCGCGAAAAGATCGGTTACATGCCACAGATTGGCCGTTATCCTGAAAACATGACGATTTCCAATGTAATAGAAATGATGAAAGATATCCGGAAGAACAGCAATGGGCAGCCGGATGTAGAATTGATCAGCGAATTTGGCCTGGATAAAATGCTTCAAAAGAAGATGCGTACCCTATCAGGTGGTACTACGCAAAAGGTAAGTGCGGGCATTGCATTTATGTTTCATCCGGATGTATTGATCCTTGATGAACCTACGGCCGGTCTTGATCCACTTTCTTCAGAAAAATTAAAAGAGAAAATAATCCGGGAAAAGGAAAATGGAAAATTGATCCTGATCACCTCACATATTTTGAGTGAACTGGATGACCTGGTCACAGAAGTTATTTACATGCAGGATGGAAAATTATTATTCCATAAGAAGCTTACCGATCTGAAAGAAGAAACGAACGAAAGTAAATTATCAAAAGCTATTCAGAAAATAATGGTCGGCCAGCAATTGGTGAGTCCGCATGTTTAAAGTATCCGGAAATCACCATCGAAAACAAATTGCTTTTTCTTAAAAAACACGAAAGAAATAAATGAAAAAAATATTAAAATATGTCGTTGTAGATATTGTTCAAAATAAAATAGTATTGATTTATACCTTTTTATTATTGGTGATATCCCTGAGCGTATTTAACCTCGAAAGTAATTCTGCAAAGGGATTGCTAAGCTTATTGAACATCATCCTGATTTTGGTACCTCTTATCTGTATTATTTTTTCGACCATTTACATTTACAATAGTTCGGAATTTATAGAACTCCTGGTCAGCCAGCCCTTAAAACGAAGAACGATCTGGCTATCATTATTTTTAGGATTATCCATCTCCTTATGCATTGCTTTTTTCATCGGAATAGGCATTCCCGTATTACTTTATCATGCTGATCCGACAGGTATTATCATGATTATTTCCGGGTTATTTCTTACAGTTGTTTTTGTAAGTATTGCCATGCTGGCTGCGGGTATTACGCGGGACAAGGCTAAAGGAATCGGACTTGCCATTGCATTATGGTTATTCTTTTCGCTTATATTCGATGGCCTGGTTTTATTCGTTCTCTTCCAGTTCCAGGATTATCCGCTGGAGCAAATAATGGTCTTTATTAGTTTCCTCAACCCAATAGATTTAAGCAGGATTCAAATCCTTCTACAAATGGACATTTCCGCTCTGATGGGCTATACAGGAGCAGTATTCCGTGAGTTTTTCGAAACCGGAACCGGTATTGCTATATCCTTTATTGGATTATCTGTTTGGGCGATTGTGCCACTTGCTATATCGCTGAAAAGATTCAAGAAAACAGATTTGTAGTTGAGTTTTTTTATAAACGTTTTTTCATTTTTTCTTTTAATAAGAGTTGCCGGTTTTTTGAAAGCTGGCAGCTTTTTTTTTATTCCACCGCATGATTTAATACCATCTATTTTTATAAAATAGTCCGAAGGACAATGAGTAAATATTAGATGGTATTATGCCGATTGAAGAACTATTTTTGGACTATTTACAATTTACATTCGGTATAATTGATAATTGCGTTCAAAAACCAGCTTTCTACATTTAAAATTTATATCCTACAGAAACTCCAAACTGAACATTGTTTTGTTTCAGATCAAGTTTTTCACCATCTTTTGATGGTGTAATATCCATCAAACCATGTTGCCCGTTTACCTGGGCAAAAATTTTATTAGAGAATTCATAGCCTAGTAATACATTCATTCCAAAATCTGGTTTTCTTCCGTAAACCAGGTTTTGTCCATTTGCATTATCATATTGATTGAAATCATTTACAAATACCACCTTCCCTTTTGTATTGATGGTACTTTTATTTGTCCATCTTCCGCCCAATGCATAAGCGAAGTAAGGCCCCGCGCCTAAAAGTAAGTGGCCCTTTCCTAATGATGGGCGATAGATTATATTAATGGGTAACTCTGCGTACCAGGCTGTCTTGGTAAATGTATAATTATCCGGGCCCGGCACTCCCTTTTCTGTAAAGCCTTTTGTAGAAAACAGAAGTCCCGGTTGAAGCAAAAAATATTCCGATATCTGCAGATCGTATAAAACTCCTGCATGAAAACCCGTACTGAGTTCTACATTTAGATTTGTTGCTCCTACGTTATGCCCGGTCATCGTCGAAAAATTAATTCCGGCCCTTACACCAATTTGCGCTTGTAAAACAAATACGTGGCACAAACTAAAAACAAACAGTGCTAAAAGAATAATGGATGGTTTTTTCATTTAAACAGTTTTTATTTTAGAAAATTCAGATTCATTAACCAATTTTGATTTTCTGTGATTTCCTGTAGAAAAACAAAATTAATAAATTCCTTTGAGCACTCTTCTAAATAAGATCGCCAACTTTTAGAAAGTTGGTAACTCTGTTCCAGGTTAGTCATGTTGCGTATATCCCGGAAATAGTATCATCTAAAGAGTTTAATTTTGAATAATTAAAAAAGGGCACAACAAAATAATCTGTTTCCTAAATGTTAAATCCTTATAAAAAATGAATTTCTTTTTAAAAAAGTATATCCTTCTTTTTCTTTGCGTCTTTCCTTTAGCTGGTTTCACGCAAGGAAATATTTTGGAAAATAACGATAATGAATTCTATAAAATTACTGACACGACTTTTCACGTATTAGATTCCACATCAATCACTGATGTTAACCTGCTAAATGTTTCGAATTACTTCAGCTTGTTAACCGGAAATCTGAAAGAAACGGTCACAAAACCCTTTCATGCAACCGGAAAAGATTGGGGCAATTTTGGAAAGTTCGCCATCCTTGCAGCAGGAATTAGTTTTGCAGATAAACCTATCCAAAAAGAAGGTTTAGAATTCTCCCAAAAAAATACTTCTTTAAATAAAATAAGCAGAACAATCAGTGAATTAACCGGTTTTAGTGGAAGCGTCATCGGGTTAGCAGCTACCGGTACTTTAGGATTGATCATAAAGAATGAGAAGTTGGTCAATACAACTCTTTTAGCCACGCAGTCTACTATTACAGGTTCAGCTGTAACCACAACACTAAAATATCTTACAGGACGCAGAAGACCTTATTCCTACCTTTCTACTGAAGAAGCAAAACCAAGCTTCATGGGGCCATTTTCCAAAGCGCGGAATGACAAGTCTTTCAACAATTCTTTTCCAAGTGGTCATACAACAGTTTCATTTGCAATAGCCACAGTTTTTGCTTCAGAATACCGGGATATAACAATCGTTCCCATTCTTGCTTATAGCCTTGCCACTTTGGTGGGAGTAAGCAGAATCAGTCAAAACGAACATTGGACCACAGATGTTTTTACAGGGGCTGCTATTGGATACCTTTCCGGAAAACAGGCCGTAAAAAACTATCATCAATTCTCCAAAAGAAAGGCAGACGGGAAAGTAAAAAATTCATTAAGTTTCCATTTAGATTATTCTTTTGGTCATTGGGAACCGGGCATGGTGCTGCATTTAAGATAAAAATGAAAATAATCTATACATATAATAAATCCGCAATAGTTCAATTTTATTGATCGAAATGTCTGTTTTATAACAGACACGACGGTATAATTTGGCATTTTGACTTAACGAAATCCCGAATTCATTTGTGGAGTACCAAATAAAACCGAACTAACAGAAAAGTATAGATGATTTCAGGTGCAATAATCAGAAAATTT
>JBBSSE010000074.1:0-9873 GCA_038242375.1 Chitinophagales bacterium | reverse complement strand
TAATTCTTGAAACTGTAGCCAGCGTTTCTGTCGAAACTTTTTGATCTTCTATTCCTTTTGATAATAGTACAACAACATATTTTTTCCCTCCGGGAAGAAATACAATTCCAGAATCGTGACAAATCTTTGTGATGGAACCGCTCTTGGTCGCTGTTCGAATACCGGAAGGAAGTTTTGCAGGAATAATGTCCCTGAAATACTGATCTTCCAAAATTTGAATCATTTCATCACAGGCTTTTTTAGAAACCACTGTTTCATTTGCCAGGTGTTCAAATATAACCATCAGGTCATACGCTGTCACGGTATTATTCAGGCCCAAATCATATGCTTTTCCATCTTCTACTCCCCGCAAAACCCGGATATCTTTTGCACCTAATGAGCGCATTGTTTCATTGGCATTTTTTGCCCCTACCAAATCCACCATAAGATTCGTTGAAAGATTGCTGCTCTTTGTGATCATCTTGTATAAAATGTCTTTTATGGCCATTTTCTTTCCCATCAGGGTATAAAGTTCTTTTTCACTATCCTCTGCTGAATCCAATGAATAGACGCTTCCGTCTACAATACTCTTAAAATTATTATGGATCAACATCGAATCTGTTAATTGGAATTTACCTTCGGCCGCTTGCTTAAAAGTCTCGATCAAAATAGGTGTTTTCATGGTACTGGCTGCATGAAAACTTTCGTGTGCATTTATCAAAAATTCCTGAACTGTAGATAGATCTTTAAAAGCAACGGCAAACTCTCCGGAAGGTTGTTTGGCAAATTCTGCCAGGATTTCTTTTTTCATTTGAACTGTATCAATATTGAATAATAAAGTTGTGGAATGAGTTGAAAATAAAGAAAGCAGAAGAGTTACGCAGATATTCATATCAATAATTTTATTTTGAAGAATGAGTTTACTTCTTTGGTTTGAATTTCAGGCTTTCAAAATCCATATCGGAATCGGGATCTATAATGGACAATTTCACTTCATCAACTTTCCCTGAAGCATTGATGAGAAAAGTAACATATGAATCCGCCTTAAAGTCATGATTCCGGAATTTTGCTACGAAGGTATTGTATTGAAAATAGTTCATGTCTGCAATCAACTGCGGACTTTGTTCAAAACGCAAAACCATCTTTCCCTCGTTAAGGCTGATGTTTAGATCACCAATCAATTTATCCGTATAAACACCTGCATATTTTTCAATAGAAAGGGATGGTTTGGTTCCTGAAACAGGTTGGATAATATTTAGTTGCTTTTGTACTTCCTTTCTTGCTATACTTGAATCCAGTTGGTTCTTATATCCGGCTATCCAATCAAACGCTGGAAACTTCATATAATAATCGAGTATGTGGTAAATAATCGCGTTATAAGCGCCGGTGGATTCCTGGTTCGTAAAAACTGATATGCCCAAACCCAAATCAGGAACCAAAACCACATGCGATACAAACCCATCGAGGGCACCTCCGTGACTGACTAATTTGTATTGCTGATAATTACTTATTCTGAATCCCGACGAATAACCATGAAAGTTATATTGCATGGGCTTTAGAGATTCATCTACTGTACCTACCGGAATGGGCGTAACCACTTTCCATAATTCTTTTGTTGATGCCGGTGAAAAAATGGTTGTTTGATTGGCTGACAGGCCCGAATCCAATTGTGTTATTAACCATTGCGCCATGTCCCGGGCATTTGTAACAATACCACCGGCAGCATTTCCTGCATCTCCGATCATTTGGTTAGGAAAATTTTCTATAGCCCGAACCCGACCGCCAAACCGTTTATGCCCTGTAGCAATATTTGATTGGTTTTTAAAATCCGAAAATCTGGAAAGACTCTCTCCCATGCCTATTTTATCAAAAATTCGGGTTTGAATAAATTCCTCCCAGGGCATTCCGGAAACAACACTAATCAATTCTCCGGCTGTTACGTATAAGACATTGTCATAGGCGTAGGTTGTTCTAAAATCATATTTCAGGGGCAGTACGGTTATTTTTTGAATAATCTCTTTCCTCGAAAAGGTAGAGGGCGGGAAAAGCATTATGTCACCGGCATATCCCTCCAGGCCGCTTCTGTGAACAAGTAAGTCCCGAATAGTCAAGTGAGTCGTTACATAAGAATCAGCCATTTTAAACCAGGGCAAATAATTGATCACGGGATCATCCCACTTTATTTTTCCATCTTCAACTAATATAGCCAGCGCAGTGGTTGTAAAGGCTTTCGAGTTAGAGGCAATAGAAAATAAAGTATGTTTGTCAACGGGATCCTTCTCTCCTACTTTTTTTATTCCATATCCTTTTGCAAGGATCACTTTTCCATCCTTTACAATTGACACACTTACCCCTGGTACCTCAAAAACTTTCAGCACTTTCGCAATATATCCATCAAGGTCAGGAGGTGGCTTTTCTGCGTTTTTTTGCGCAGGTAGTACTTGCGGAAAAATGAATAGAAAAAGCACATAAAGTAAACTGGTAACTATTTTCATTTCGTTGGTTAATTCATATTTACATAATATTCAGCCACTCTTTTCCGCTCCGTTTTTGCCTCTTCCGGACGGTTTAATTTTTCCAGCAGAACAGCCCTATTTATATGTGCTTGCCGCGCCAGGTAAGAATCCGGAAATGATTTGATGGAACGGGTAAACAGATCATATGCTTTCTGTATTTCCTTCTTTTTGGAACTCTTCATTAATTCAGTTCCTTGTTTGAAATCCTTGTGCCAGTCAAGAGCCGCTGCCTGCATCCTGTCTGCTTCTTCAAAAACAGGAAATCCTGGTAATGAAAGAGGGATTTCTTTTGGTCTTATTTGTTGAATAGAACCGCTAAAAAATATTTCAAATGCATCCACCATAGCATTGGCTTCCAATCCATTATACCCTTGTTGTTTGAGCTTCTGCTCTTCAGAAGGATTTGTAAAAAAAGAGGCTTCTGATAAGATAGCAGGAATGCCATAAGTTCCTCTCAATACAGCCGCTCCACTGCCGGGAAAAATGGTATAATCCGAATTTAAACTTTCGGGTACTTCCGCATCGTACATATATTTTTTAAAGGAAGAAGAAAGAACTTTTCCAAAAGATACCCCGGCCAGGTTTTCGGAAGCAGCTCCATGAAAATAAATAATGGGAAAATTGACGGTTGTGTCTGCCGTTGCATTATGATGAATGGAAATGAATGCATCAGCTTTAGTATCAACAGCTATTTTGGCGCGGGCAGCCAAAGGAATAAAGGTATCATCTGTTCTGGTCATGATCACCTTCGCGCCCTTCTCTTCCAGTTTCTTTCGTAGCAATTCAGCTACCCGCAAATTGATCCATTCTTCTCTTTCTCCCGATCGTCCTACCCTATATTGATCCGTCCGGGCTGTGCCGCCATGACCTGCATCGATGCAGATCGTTTTTCCTGAAAGAACATTTTTCTCTTTCGTCATTCCTAACTTTCGTTCGAGAAAATCTGCTGTCGCTTCATCCAGAGCAAGCATATTGGCATATTTCATAAAATGATGCGTTTCATCAGGAATGACGAGACTTTCATAGGCGAATCCTTTCTCTTCAAAGCGCCGGGCAAGATCAATGCTTTCATAAAAATCCACGTTACCGTCATCATCTCCTGAAATAATCAGGACTGGTGACGTCCAGGTATCCAGATGTGCTACAGGAGATGATTCCCAGGCAAGTCTTTTGGCTAATTCATAATCGGGCGGCAACTCCCCCTTCCTTCCTTCGGGAATCTCATCCATAAAATTATGCATGCCTGATATATCGACCCCGGCAGCAAATAATTTAGAATCCCGGCCCAAAGCAAGAGCCGTCAAAAACCCTCCATAGGATCCTCCATAAATACCAATCTTCTTTTCGTCTACATCTTTCCGTTTGGCAAGCCATTCGCCGGCAGCTTTTATATCCTGGTATTCTGTAGCTCCATACAGCTCTGTATTCAAGGGATGTTGAAAATCGTATCCATAACCAATTCCTAAGCGATAATTCACGGATAAGACCACAAATCCTTTACTGGCGAGGTATTGATTGATCGCATACGTGTTCGCATAATAATCCATGTAATGCCAGCCGAGGAGCATTTGCCGACGCGGACCACCATGCACGAACAGCACAGCAGGTTTCTTTCCGGAAATATTCTTCCGTTGAAACAACTGACCATAAATAGGTTTGCCATCCGGTGCTTTAAATTCCACGTGTTCAGGAATCACCATTTTTGCCGTTGGAAAATTAGCGGGTATTAAATCTTTAGCAATTAATTCCATTTTTTTGGAATCAAAAGACATAACGGCCGGAAGTGTGGGACGTTGAGCTGTGGCAGACAACATCAAAAAAGACGCTCCGTTATTTATAAAGACGGGCGTACTTTCAATCCCCACACCTTCTGTCAGGATTTCCATTTTGGCCTCATCGACAGGTACGCTCCCAATATGCCTGCGATCAATATCACCTTTATTGTTTCCTGCATTAGTAGCAAATAACAAGAACTTTTTATCCGGACTTAATTGTATTTGTTCCACCACGAAATCTCCTTTTGTCAGGAGGATAGGATCGCCACCATTTGCGGATATTGAATAAAGATGTGGCCATCCATCCTGGTAAGACAAAAACACGATGCGGTCCTTTGCCGCCCAATGTAAATTAAAACTTCCCTGGGAGGACGGCACGGAACCCTGCAAGGTTTGAGGAGCTTTCCATAATTTTTCCGCCTTCCCTGTTTCCGCATCAGCTTTCCAAATTTCCCAGGCTAAGTGCTTCGGAGCGGTTAAGGAATCAACTGCTCCACCGGCAGCAGGTCTGCGGACGAAGACTATATTTTTCTCATCCGGCGACCAGCGGGGTGATACATCTCTTGCAAAAGTGGGTGCGATCCATCCTATGGAGGGTGCCCCCTTTGTGTAGATTCCAATGAAAGAATGGGAACCTCTCGACGAGACAAATAACATCCGGCTACCATCCGCAGACCATTGGATAGCACTGATTCTTCCATTAGCAAAGAACAGGTTGGACGGCGCTTTTGAGCCATCTGCCGGAACAGAATAGACCTGGCTATTTCTAATAAAAGTGACTTCCTTATCTCCGGGTTGAAATACGGGGTAATCTCCTTCACCCAATAAAATCGGATTGCCTCCCGCAAATGGAATACTATAGATTTTAATGGCTGGTTTTTCAATTGAAGAGGAAGGATTCCTCGAAAGGCTTCGGTCAAATGCTCCATGATCGCCTCCTCTTACATACACGATCCATTTCCCATCTGCTGATATGGTCACACTGGTTATTTCCTGGCCGTCATCCGTCTTATAATTCGTACGTTTCCTTAGTTTAAATTGCGGACCTTCCCCCACATAGATATTTCGCATTCCCTTTTCATTGATGGACAAAGCCATTTTTGATCCTTTTTCTGTAGCAGTAATTTCTGAAATAAACGGATAGCCGGTCACTTCTTCCATGGTGTAGGATTGACCGAAGACAACAGGACGGGAAAGAACAATAATTAAAATTAATAGAAAACGAATATTATGCATAAATATAAATTATACCGAATGTAATTGTAAATAGTCCAAAAATAGTTCTTCAATCGGCATAATACCATCTAATATTACTCCTTGTCCTTCGGACTATTTTATAAATAAAGATGGTATATCACTGATCGATTATTAGAATAAAAACGGTTATCCATGAAAGGACAACCGTTGTAAAAAAAATTAAATTTTCACCACAAAAGCCTTACTGATCCCACCAAAGATGATCAGTTCTTGTCCAGTCAGGCACATTTTTACCATTCCTGGATGTCGCCGAACTTGGATAATCTCCCCTTCGTATAAATGTATCCAGATCAGCATTTGCCGGTAAAGCAAAATTCTTATATGCGTAATCGAAACGTCGCATATCTACCCAGGTAACGGGTAGTAAGAAAGTCGCAACATATTTTTCTTTCATGATCAGTGCCAGCGTTAGATTATTGGCTCCTACTGCCACTTTTGGGTTTGTTATATACTTATTTAAAGAATCGGCCGGCACACCTAATTTATTCATACTTGCGGTAATGCCTGCCAGGTAAGCCGTATAAGCCCTGGGTTTATTATTTGATCTGAAAGCAGCTTCCGCTTCAATAAATCTGCATTCTGAATTGATGATGATTTGCAATGGAGAATTTGTACTTGAATACCATTTGCCCACATCAAGATAGCACTGGGCGTGATCCGTATTCCGTACTCCCTGGTACCCCGCTCCATTAGGAGTTCCACGGTAATCGAGATACATCGTTGTATCTGTAATTTCAGGAAGGCGTGGGTCAAACACTCCATAGATTACCCCATTTGTCGCATTTACAAAATAAGAAGATAACCAGCCATCCAAAACAAGGTTCGCATTACTGATCGCTTCCGCATTCCAGGGATTATTGACTACAAATTTGGTCACCTGCGCATCATCTCCATTCGTCGTATAAGCATTATCAATAGCAGCCAAAACTTTCGTTGCATCATATTGACCAGTTTTAGAAACCTGGTTCAGTAACCTGGCTTTAAGGGCATAACCTGTTTTTACCCAGGCGGATGCTTTACCTCCATGAATAAAATCACTGGAACCTTCAAACTGATCAGTGGCAGTAACAGAACTCATTATACCAATTCCCCTGTCAAGTAAAAATAAGCAGGTATCGTATAACTCTTTTTGATTGTCATATTTTGGGGTCAGATTATTCACGCCCACAAAAGCTTCAGAATAAGGCATATCACCCCAAACGTTTATTGCCATACTTAGATTACAGGCAGTCAGAATATCTGCAACACCAGAGTATGCTTTCCAGCCTTTTTCATCCGCAAAGCGTCGAAGATCATAGCAATCTGTCAGCACATTATAAATAGCTCCCCAGGTACCGCTTGGATCAACCTGTTGATAAGTATCTGTGGATGAACCCTGGCTGGGAGAAGCGAGATACTGCGTGTAATAGGAAACCCAGTCGGAAATGCGGAAAGTATTGTTAGCCGTAAGACTGGTAACATTTGCCAATAATCCCGGAAGTGGCGGAGCATCTGTAGCATTCGGATTATCATTTATATTCAGGTATTTTTTACACCCGGGCGCCAGGATCACTATCCCGAATAACGCGATCATTAAAATTGAATATTTTTTCATCATAGATAGTTTAGAAGTTTACATTTAAGGTAAATAAGTAAGTCCTTAACTGGGGATAGGTAAATCCAGCCTGGGTACTTGCAGTCAGGTTGCCTGAACCAACATCACTTGCTTCCGGATCAAATCCATTGTAAGGAGTGGATAACCATAAATTATTGCCTGTAAAACTAATTGCTGCTCCTTTTACAAAACTGTGTTTAAAGATGGAAGAAGGTAAACTATAGGCAAGACTAACGGTTCTTAATCTTACCCAGGAAGCATCCTGAACAAATTCTTCGGTAACTCCTCTGTAGATTCTTCTGTAATAACCATCCCCATAATCAACTCCATCCGGACCAACTCCCTGCCCAAGATAAACAGGTTTTGTGTTAGGTGTACCGTTTGCCAACACGCCCGGAAAAACAATCGTCTGATCCCGGTTCTCCGTATATTTTGCTATTCCAAAAGCAGCCATATAATTGTCAAGTTGATTCCATTTTTTTAGTCCCTGGTGAGTATCTATTAAAAAAGAAAGAGACCAATTTTTAAAACTAAGTGTATTGGTAATACTTCCAATCCATTTAGGCATAGAATTTCCGACGATTTTTTGATCAGAAGCCGGTCCTCTAACCGGAAAACCATTTGCTCCAATAATAATAGGAAGGTTCCTGTCAATATTTAAAGGGTCAGGCGTTTTGCTGCCATAATAACGTAACCAATGCGTTCCATAAATATCGCCTACTGCCTGGCCCGGTCTGTAAATAAATGAAGGGCCTGATCCCCCATACCCAAAGGATGAGCCTCCCACTAATTCTGTCAGGCCGGAATAAATTGACAATACTTTATTTTTATTGGAGGAGAAATTAACGAGCACATTCCAATTGAAATTTTTTGTAGTGACAGGCTTTCCACGAAGCGTTAATTCTATTCCCTTATTCTCTATCTCACCTGCATTAATAGTGATGGACGAAAAGCCTGTACCCGGATCAGTAGCGATGTTCATAATAAGATCTTTACTATTGGACTTGTACCAGGTAAAGTTTAATCCAAGGCGGTTATTTAGGAAATTCAAATCCGTTCCTACTTCAAAGGCAGTTGTCATTTCAGGTTTCAGATTAGGTATACCTGAAGCATTGTTCCGGGTATAGAGCAAATTGCCATCAATGGGAGGTCCATCTACAACATAGGTTATGCTTGTACTATAGGGACTGGCATCTTTACCAATTTTCGCATAGGAAGCCCTTAATTTTCCATCTGAGATCCAGG
The DNA here is from genome assembly GCA_038242375.1 of Chitinophagales bacterium. Taxonomy (GTDB): domain Bacteria; phylum Bacteroidota; class Bacteroidia; order Chitinophagales; family Chitinophagaceae; genus Ginsengibacter. The sequence goes on along the minus strand of JBBSSE010000074.1, from coordinate 1,507 downwards.
AAGGCATTTTAAACTGATCTGAAAAAACATAACTCAAACTAACAGATGGATAAAAGAATGAACGGTAATCCTTTTCCAATGAAGATGTCCAGTCATTCCTACCTGTGAGGGTCAGAAATAAATAATCATTAAAATCAGCGGTAAATTCTCCAAAAGCACCGATGATCCGATAGTCTTCCTTATACTGACCTATTACCTGCTGTTTTGCATTTCCAAGGCTGAAAAGATTATAAACCCCCAGATCTGTACCTTCGGCCGCGATAAGATCGATGGACCGGTCGAGTAAGTCATGACCTATCCTGAAAGTTGTTTTAAATTTACTTGTCCATTCATTATTTAATGTCATCATTAGATTAGAATTCACCTGCCGGTAATTTCTTCTGTATTCTCCCACAAAGCCCAACCCATTGTCATCAGAACCTGTAACCTCACCTGGAACTCCTTTGGGCCCGGGGTTTGTTTTAGTACGTGAATCCGAATAATTATCCATACCCAGGCGATAGGTAAAGGACATCCATTTCAAGGGTGAATAATTGAAATTTACATTTCCGATCAGCCGATCCACATCAGACCTGAATTTGCTGGTATATGCTGAATACCACGCATTATTGTTTCCATATGTATTTTGTGTGCCGTCAGGTTTGAGATAGTCGCGCACATCCCAGCGGGGTGACCAATAAGAAAGGTTTTCATTGAACCGGTTCGCATCATAAAAATTACCATCGGTATTAATATAATATAAGGAAGTACCCATGCTGAATTTTTCGCTAAACTTCAGTGTTCCGTTCAACCTCGCAGAAAGATCCTGGTACCAGGTAAAGGGGATTGTTCCATTTTGTTTAAAATAGGATAAAGAGGAAGACATGGAAGCCTTTTCTGTTCCACCTGAAAAATTGATATTGTTTCTGAATTGATTTCCATCTTTGTATGCTCTTGAATATTGATTATATAGTTTATCCGGATGTGTCGGATCTAAGGCTTTTGCTGCTGCAACAGTAGGTCCCCATTCCGGCCAAAAGGAGGTTTTATCATATTCTCCTTTGTACCCTTGAGAAAATTTGTTTTGAACATCCGGAAATTTGTTCACCTGGTCTACGCCATAGGAAGTACTGAAGGAAACTTTCATAACACCTTCTCTGGCAGATTTTGTTGTAATAACGACTACGCCGTTCGCGCCTCTCAATCCATATAAAGCCGTTGCAGCTCCACCTCTAAGAATATTGACACTTTCAATATCATCCGGATTTATATCTCCCGCCCGGTTTCCCATAGAGGCAGGAAGTCCTCCACCGGTTCCCTGCGTGGATGTTGTGTTATCTATTGGAATACCATCTACCACAAAAAGCGGTTGCGTTCCCAGGTCCAGCGAATTCACTCCCCTGATTAAGATATTGGCTCCCTGACCTGGTCCTCCACCCGAACTGCTGATGGTAACTCCGGCTACTTTCCCCTGTAAGGCATTCAGTAGATTACTCTGATGTGATTCAGTTAATTCTTTCGAATCGAC
>JBBSSE010000073.1:0-9900 GCA_038242375.1 Chitinophagales bacterium | reverse complement strand
CTTCCAAATAGAATGACTCAATTTGTTTTGTTTACAAATAAATAAGCATAGCAATCCGGGAAATAAAATGAGAAAGCCTCCTTGAGCTGATTCATTTCAAGCTTTAGTCCCCGAAAGCTATGAATGCGAAATGCTAAAGGCAGGTCTTCTGGCTTGCTCCCCTCCGTTCGTCTTCCCTTCTTTTTGAGAAAGTGACATGTAGAAACGTTGGTTAATAGAGCTTACAGCTGCGGGACAGCTCCGGATTTACACCGGATTCCCTTTTAATGATTCGTATGAACGAATCAACCGAAAGCGGCGCGAAGTTATATTTTTATAAATCAAAAATAGAAAAAAAAGATTAGTACCGGAACAAAATACTTCATCAGAAAATCCATGCACATTAGAACAGCAGCAGCTTTCAGGCAAAATTATTCTGATAAAAAAACCCGGAATAATTATCCGGGTTCATTATTATAATAATAAAAATCAATAAAAAAAGCATCACCACCTAACACCCACCACCTACAACCTACAACCTACAACCCGACACCTGACACCTAATACGCAATCAACCCTCTGCTCTCCAGCATTGGCTGAATAACCGGATCATGTCCGCGCCAGTCACGATACATTTTCGACAATTCCTCTGTATTACCACGGGATAAAACCATATCACGAAAACGCTGACCGTTTGCTCTTGTCAGGCCACCATTTTCTTCAAATCCTTTATAAGCATCATGATCTAACATTTCTGTCCAGAGATAAGCATAATATCCTGCTGCATACCCATTGCTCCAGATGTGCAAAAAGTAACTGGAACGATAGCGGGGTGGCACTTCTTTCAGGTTTAACTTTGTTCTTTTTAAGGCATTTATTTCAAATGAATCCACATTTTGTAGCGGCTCATTCGCGGTTAATTCATGCCATTGCATATCAAGACTTGCCGCAGCCAATAACTCTGTTAAATCATATCCCTGGTTAAAGGTGCTGGCTTTTTTTATTTTAGTTACCAATGATTCAGGAATTGTTTCTCCTGTTTTGTAATTCACGGCATAGTTCTTTAAAACCTCCGGATACAGAGCCCAATTCTCATTGAACTGTGAGGGGAATTCTACAAAATCACGGGCTACATTCGCCCCGGATAATGATGGATATTCCTGGCTGGCAAACATGCCATGAAGAGCATGTCCAAATTCATGAAACATTGTTGTCACATCATCAAAACTAATGAGTGCCGGCTGGCCCGTTGCAGGTTTGGTAAAGTTGCACACATTGTAAATAACCGGTCTTGTTTTAAATAATTTTGATTGCTCCACCATATTTCCCATCCACGCTCCGCCATTCTTATTATCTCTTTTAAAATAGTCGGTATAGAATAAACCCAGCGTATCACCATTTTCTTCAAATACGGTATATACTTTCACATCCTCCTGGTACACAGGAAGGTCTTTTCGTTCTTTAAATGTAATTCCGTATAATTTATTTGCGGCGAAGAATACGCCATTCACCAGCACTTTATTCAGCTCAAAATAAGGTTTGATCTCTTCGTCATTCAGATCATATTTTGCTTTACGCACCTGCTCCGCATAAAAATTCCAGTCCCATGGCTCTAATTTAAAACCACCTTTCTGCTGATCAATCACTGCCTGGATATCCGCTGCTTCCACTCTGGCTTTCGCGGTAGAAGCTGGAATCAATTGTGCAAAAAATTTATCTACGGCAGCAGGCGTTTTGGCCATCTGATCCTGTAACTTCCAATCCGCATAATTCTTAAATCCAATAAGCTGTGCCTTCTCTGCCCTCAACTGGGCAATCCGGGAAATCGTTTTCCGCGTATCATTCGCATCACTCTTTTCCGTCCTCGTCCAGGATGCTTCAAATAATTTATGTCTCGTATCACGATTTGAGAGAGATTGCAATTCAGGTTGCTGCGTAGTATTTTGCAAAGGAAAATACCATTTGCCAGTTAATTTATTTGATTCCGCTGACTGCTTTGCCGCATCCAGATCTCCCTGCGACAACCCTGCCAGTTCCGCCTGGTTTGAAATAACCATTGCCGCGTCTTTGGTACCAGCTAATAATTGATTATTGAATTTCGCGCTCAGAGATGCTTCTTCTTCATTTAATTTTTTAAGCTGATTTTTTTTATCCTCTGAAAGTTTAGCACCCGCCAGAATAAAATTTTCATGATAATACTCCACCAAACGTTTTGATTCAGGGTCAAGCTTTAATTGCTCCCTTGTGCTGTATAAAGTGTCTACGCGTTGAAATAATTTTGTGTTCAGATATTGTGCATCACTCAGCGCTGCTAATTTTGGTGCCATTTCTTCCTCAATCTTTTGCAGATCGGGATTTGTATTTGCTCCGCTTAAAAGAAAAAATGCATTGGAAACCCTCGTTAATAAACGTCCACTTTTTTCCAGGGCTAAAAATGTGTTGTCAAATGTCGGAGCTTCCGGATTGTCCGCGATCTTTTGAATCTCATCCAATTTATCTTTCATGCCCGCTTCAAACGCCGGAACAAAATCCTCATTCTTTATTTTATCAAAAGGCATTGCCTGAAAGGGCAGATTGCTCTGTTCGTAAAACGGATTAGATGCCGTAAAGTCTTTCCGTGTTTCCAAATTTGATGTGTTTAATTGACTACTTTCGCAACTGGTTAATAGTGCGAGTATAGCGATCAGTAAAAAGATAGGGGATTTCTTCATTGAAAAATGATATTAATTGTGAGTATCGAAATTACAAAAAAATAAACCGATTCAGCGTTAACGGATCATTATAAAATTCCGGGTTTAATAACTCAGTAGACTTAAATAATGGATGAATTATTCAAAAAAAATAAAAATACAGCGATAAAATTTTAGAAAAAATATCGACCCGAACAGGCTTAATTCTTTTGAATAAATCCGGAAATATCTTTTACAAGATCCGCATTCAGGGACAGGGAACTATCTGTATATGTTTTATTTTGATCCGCGCAATTTTCGCCCGCATTCTTTAAGGTATGCGTCATGCCGGGAATTATATCCAGACTGCTCTTCTTGTTCGCATTATGAAGTCTGTTAGCATCAACCAATGTTATTTGTACATCACAACTACCCTGCACAATCAGTATCGGGCAACGGACTTTTTTAATTTCAATATCAGGTGTGTATTTAAGCAATGAAATCAAATAAGGTTGAACTGATTTTCTAAAAAGAGCATCCATTGATGCAGAAACATTATTCACCATTTTTCCCATTTTTAGTTGCTTGAAAATAAAGGCGGATCGTTTCTTCAATGAATCAGGCCATCCCTGCTCATTTATCTGTTCTTCGATTACTTTATCAAAAGGTCTTCCCATACCGGCTAAAGAAATATATCCCTTGATATTCTTCCTGGAAGCCACCACCATTCCTATCAAAGAACCTTCACTATGCCCGATCAAATAAATATTTTTATAGCCAAGGGTGTCCCGCATATAATTTACAATATTCTCCACATCTTTAATTGCATTATCAAATGTTACATCCTCTTCTTTAACTCCCGGAACAATACTTTTTCCAATAAAAGATTTATCGTACCTAAAAGAGGAAATGTTCTGTGAATCCAATGCATGAGCCAGCATTTTATAAGAGTTTGCATTTACGCCAATCGGATTATTGCCATCCCTGTCTGTCGGACCGGAGCCGGGAATTATTATAGCTAATTTTTGATCTTTATTTTTTGAAAGCAAGGTTCCGTAGATCCTGGTTCCCAGAGATGAAATAATGGAGATCTCTTTTTCATTCGGATAAGGTTTTTGATCTTTGTCTTTTGTTTTTATGCGGGCAGTCTCAACTGATTGAAATGCAGTTCTGCTAAAATTTAATTCAATTTGAGCATTATTCTGGTGCCACATTCCGGCAATGGAATCATCGCCAATGAATTTCCCCTGGTAAGAACCTCCAATCATTTGTATGTCAAGATGGACACTATCTCCTGTCACTTCTATTTTGGTGAAAGGAAGATCCTTTGCGTTCTGCATGGGACTATCCCAGGTGCCTGTAATATTACCTGAATCATTTTTATTAAAATGAAATAGTATCGGAATCTCATTACCGTTCATCTCAATATTTCCTTTCCAATCGCCTACGATCTTTTGTGAATAAGCAAAGGAATAACTTAGAACCAAGAGGAGGATGAATAATAAATTGCGCATATTCTTTTTTTTTATAAAATTACCCTTTCTCTTTTATTAATCAATAAGCGATTATAAGTCATTTTCATTCATTCTTTTTTCCCGATTTCTTTCAAAAAAACACTTCTTTTTTCTTTTCTTTGAAACATTCCATTAATAAAATCAATCCGGCTTTCTTCCATTTTTTATTAAACTCTGAAGCAGTCTTTATCTCCAACTTTATCCCCATCTTTGTGCACCAGCACATTTTTGAAAATTGATCACTCAATTTCGACCATTAAATCGTTCAATCATGCAATTAACGAAAGAACAGAATGACATCATTCAATCCACCGGAAACATCAAGATCAATGCTGTTGCCGGATCAGGAAAAACGACAACGATCATTGAGTACGCCCGCTCAAGACCGGAAAAAAGTAGTATTCTCTATATCGCCTTTAATAAATCGGTGAAATTAGAAGCAATAAAAAAGTTTGCAGAAAAAGGGCTTCATCATGTAAAAGTAGAAACAGCTCATTCGCTTGCTTACAAACATATCGTGTACAGAAATCAGTATACCGTAAAAGGCAACGGTTACAAAACCAATGAAGTCGTTGAAATTTTAAACCTGAAAGGAACCGGCGAAAAACTGACTGAATATATTCTTGCAAACCACATCAATAAACTTGTCGCTTTTTTTTGTAACAGCGAAGTCCTAAAAGTGCAGGACCTGAACTATATTGAAACAATTACAGATCCAAAGGCAAAAAGTTTTGTGTCGATGTTTTATCGCACTATTGAAAAACAGGCCCGGGTCTTTTTAAGCAAAATGGATAAGGGTAAAATTGACATCACACATGATTTTTACCTAAAGAAATTCCAACTCTCCAACCCTACCCTTTTTTATGATTACATTCTTTTTGATGAAGGCCAGGATGCATCAGCAGTGATGCTGGATATTTTCTTAAAACAAAAAGCGACAAAGGTGATTGTTGGTGACACGCATCAGCAAATCTATGGCTGGCGCTATGCAGTAAATTCATTGGGAAAGGCGGATTTTAAAACCTTTCAGCTTTCCACCAGTTTCCGATTCAGCCAGGATATTGCCAACCTTGCCATGGAAGTGCTTCAATGGAAAAGTCATGTTGAAGAATACCAAAAGATTCCCATAACAGGCAAGGGCGATGGCAAAGAAATAAAAACCAAAGCTGTGTTGGGAAGAACAAATCTTGGATTATTGCTGAAAGCAATTGAGTATGTTTTTGAAAAGAAAAAAGTAAAGCATATTTATTTTGAGGGAAACATCAATTCATACACCTACGCGGATGAAGGAGCCTCGCTCTATGACGTTTTAAACTTGTACAATAAAAGATACAGTTTCATTAAAGATACGCTCATAAAGGAAATGAAAAACATGGAGGAACTGGAAGAGTACATTGAAAAAACAGAAGATGTTCAATTGGGAATGATGGTGGAAATTGTAAAGGAATATGGAAATGAAATTCCCGGAATTATCAAAACCATTAAAGAGAAACACATTGACAATGATGAAAAGGAAAAGGCAGAAATGATTTTCTCTACCGTCCACCGATGTAAAGGAATGGAGTACGATGCCGTCCAACTTGTCAACGATTTCATATCGGAAGAAAAACTGGGGAAATTAAAGGATCAGGAGAAAAAATTGAATAGCAGAAAACTGATTGAAGAAATCAATTTACTTTATGTAGCCATCACAAGGACAAAGAACACACTATACATTCCTGAAACATTGATGCCTGTTGAATTCCCAAAATCCGCGCAAATCCGTATAACCAAAGTATTGAGTAAAGAAGAGAAGCAAATTGAAAAAGAGAAAGCGTCACCGGATAAACGAAAGAACACAAATCAGTTTGGGTATAAGGCCTCGTCACGCCCCGAAATAAAGAAAAAACAGCAGTTGCCTTATAAACCATGGACAACCGCACTGGACAAAGAATTAACAGAGATGTTTTGCAAAGGAGTTCAGGAAGTTGCAATGGCGAAGCATTTTGACCGCACAACAGGTGCTATAAAATCAAGGGTAAAAAAGTTAGAACTCCGGTTATTGTATAGAAACTGAAATTCCCTCATTTTTTGGGAGAAGATCGTTTCCTAATGATGGACTTGTTTAGGCGGATAAATCCCGGTCGGGACGCTTGCCTTTCAGCGGCCTGAACGATTGGCTTGCGACGAATCCCGGTCGGGACAATAAGCTTTCTTCGATTATGGTTCAGACTCCCGAAAAAACGGGACAGGCAGCTTCTGCGTTCCGACCCTGCTTCGTTCTTCGATAAATCCCGTCGTCACAATGAGCTTTCTTCGATTATGGTTCAGACCGCCGGAGCGTTCCGACCCTGCTTCGTCCTTCGGTAAATCCCGGTCGGGACGCTTGCCTTTCAGCGGCCCGAGAGATAGGCTTCCGGGCTCACGATCTGTTTTTAAAATTCGTGTAATTCGTGCCTAAAATTCGTGTTTAAATTTACCGATCTTACCAAAATCAAATTCCATCCAATTCAAAAATCGGATCTATTTTCGTACCCGCTTCCATTTCAAAAACGGGATCTATTATCCCATCGCGCAGATCGTATACCCATCCATGTAAATGTGGTATATGGTCATGCCTCCAGGCATTTTGAACGATAGAGGTTTTCGACAGGTTCAGTACCTGTTCTTTTACATTCAATTCTGTCAGAAGATGATGTCTTTCTTCCTCGGTTTTTAAAGCATCTATTTCTTCCCGGTGAATACGGTACACATTCTTAATGTGCCAGATCCATTGATCCATCAATCCAAAACTTTTATGACTCATAGCTGCTGAAACCCCTCCGCAGTTATGATGGCCACACACAATGATGTGCTTCACTTTTAGGATCTCAACCGCAAATTGCAATACGCTAAGCATATTCAAATCGGTATGAATGACCAGGTTTGAAATATTCCTGTGAACAAAAATTTCACCCGGTTGTGTTCCTGTAATTCTATCAGCAGGCACACGACTATCGCTACAACCGATCCATAGTATTTCCGGGGTTTGTAGCTCTGTTAACCGATCAAAATATTCCGGGTCTTCCTGTAATTGGTCGGCTGCCCACAACTTGTTTTTCTGTAATAATTTATGGTAAGTATCCACGTGCTGTTTATTTTATGTTTAAATTTCTACTATTGGCAAACGCCTAAAATTCTTCAACAATTTTAATTTAACCTCTTACATATTCAAACCTCCGCACGTACTTATCACCTGACCCGTTATGTAGGAACTCATATCACTTGCCAGGAACAAAGTTACGTTGGCAATTTCCTCCGCGCTACCAAAACGGCCTAAAGGGATCTGGCTTAAAAATGCTTTGGCACTTTCTCCTTCTTTTAAATATTCAGTCATATCTGTTTCCACAAAACCCGGAGCTATTGCATTACAACGGATATTTCTGCTGCCTAATTCTGCTGCGATGGATTTACTAAATCCAATGATTCCCGCTTTGCTTGCTGCATAACTGCTCTGTCCTGCATTTCCCTTCATGCCTATTATGGAACTCATATTGACGATGCTTCCTTTGCGCGCTTTCATCATAGGCCTTATAACTTGTTTGGTCATGTTATAGACACTTGTCAGGTTGGTGTCGATCACTTCCTTCCACTGTTCAGGTGTCATTCTTAAAAGTAAATTATCTTTTGAAATCCCGGCGTTATTGACACAAATATCGATTGTTCCAAATTCTTTTATGACATCATTTACCAGACTTTCACAATCACTAAAAACTCCTGCGTTACTTTTATATGCTTTGGCTTTTACTCCAAAACCCTGTAGTTTCTCTTCCAGAGCTTTGGCGCGTTCATCACTGCTTACATAGGTGAAGGCTACATTGGCGCCATTTTCTGCAAATTTAATTGCGATTGCTTCTCCTATACCGCGACTACCGCCGGTGACAATAGCTACCTTCTTTTCTAATAATTTCATACGAGTTATTTTTTTCAATAATAAAATGATACCTGATGAATTCTAACTTAGAATTTTATAAAACGGGGCAAAAATACCTGAATATTTTTTTATTCTCCGGGATGATATTTCTTCTCTGCAAATTTCAACACATCTTCTTTATAAAACAATACATCCTTGAAGGTGCCTTCTGCATACATTTTCCCCTGGTCAAAGAAGTACGGTGAATTTTTATGCCCGCTTTCTCCTCCTGCTAATAATGATTTTGCTTTAATTTTTTTTCCAAATTCTACGGCGCATATAAAGCTATTTCCATTTACACCATATCGCTTTTTCGTTCCGGGAAAGGTTTTACTGGAATAAGAAGGAAGCATGCCCCAGGCTGAGGAAACAAAACCAACAGGAATGCTTGTGCTATCATCATTATAGCGCTGATTTATATCGCCGGAAATTCTTTGAAAGCGATTAAGTGCTCCCCATTCCATTTGCCATTTCCCAAAATCATTTTCCAACTTTTTAATAACTGATAAAAGCGGATCAAGAAGTTGCGATGCAGTTGCCTGCTGTACAAAAAGCTTTGTTTTATTGATCAGATTGTCTTCTTCATTTTCAGGCAGTTTTGTGCGATAAATTTCCGGTTGAATCTTTTCTCCCCAAAGAATGGCGAGGGTTGTAGCAATCGAGTTTTCTCCACTGTGAAAATCCCATTTCCTTAAAATATTCACTGGATCCTTAAGCGGGGAATAATTCGTATTGTCAGAGGAATTGTCGTAAGCTTTTATCAGTGCCGGCACCAACACTTCAAAGGCAGTCAGAAACGTATTGTACCCTTTCGCGATCACTTTATCAATCGTATATTTTTTTTCATTTCCCAATATTCGCACAGCATTTACCCCACGCCAATTTTCAACATCCGTTTTCATGTAGGACGGGAAATCTTTCTCTTTCGGGCTGAAATTTCCTGCGGCTGAAAAGGGAGTAGAATTACAATTTTGTATCCAGCCATTCTCAGGATTATAAATGTGAATACTTTCATTTACAGGGTGTAAACCTTTCCAATCGGTAGCAGATGTAGTGCCATCTACAGGCTTTGACCAATCGTATTTAGTATCTCTTTCCGGAATAAAATTTCCATGCCAATAAGCAATATTTCCTTCCGCATCTGCATATACTGTATTGTTGGAAGTATTTGCTAAAAGATCCATCGTTTGTTTGTACTCCGCAAAGCTTTTTGTCTTGGTGCGCTGCCAGCTTTGTATCAACCCTTTTATATCCCTGTTATTGGACTTTACACTTAAATATTTTCCATTTCTTTTAGCCATAATTGGTCCATGTCCTGTATACAATGCCTCAATCATTTTAGTGCCGGAAGTATTTCCTGATTTATAATTCAGAATGATATTTTTCTGTATGACAGGAATATTTTTGCCATTATATTCATAGGTTAACTGACCATTATTACTGCTTAACTTTTCAATATAGGAATCTGAAATATCTGTGTACCCTGATGTATGCATCCATCCGCAATGTTCATTGAAACCCTGGTAAACAAAAAACTGCCCCCATGTAACTGCTCCATAAGCATTCAATCCTTCTTCACTGACCATGTGAACCTCCGGACGGAAATAAAAAGTAACGTGTGGATTTATATATAAAATGGCTTTTTTGGACGCGGTAATTTTTGGTGAAAAGGCAAAACCATTTGATCCGGTTACAACCTCTTCATCTCTTATTTTAAGGCCGACAGGCTTATTTTCCCCGGAATAAAAATTCCTAACCTCGCCCACATTTATATCTGCAATGCTGATGGCACCTATGCTTCCGTCGG
>JBBSSE010000072.1:0-9914 GCA_038242375.1 Chitinophagales bacterium | reverse complement strand
GATAACGCATGGCGTAAAGTATGAGCGGTAGTGCATGGCGTGAAGTAAGTGTATGACTTTGTAAAGTGTGTAATCAGCAATGAGTCATCAACATTCCAAAGATTTCCAAAAGTAGTTTCCTAAACTACAAACTATAAACTCCGAACTCCGAACTCCGAACTCCGAACTCTAAACTCTGAACACCGAACTAAGTTTACTCCTCCCACCCGCTTGCAATTACATCTGCAATATGCATTGTCGTAAGCGGTAAATTTCTTTTCTTAATAACACCGTCCAGGTGCATGAGGCAACTAAGGTCGGTGGAGATGATGCAGGATGCACCGGTATTGAGGGCGTGATTTATTTTTTGCTCTGCCATAGCGGTAGAGATAGAATCAAATTTTACAGCGAAGGTTCCACCAAAACCACAGCAGGTTTCTGTTTCAGCCATTTCTACCAGTTCCAGACCTTTCACTTTATGGAGAAGTTTTCGCGGTCCTTCCTTTATTTTACATTCGCGCAGGCCGGCACAACTATCGTGATAGGTGGCTTTTAAATTTAATTCTGCATCGAAATTTTCGATCTTCAATACCTCCGTCAAAAATTCTGTAAATTCATACAACCTTTTAGAAATATCATTCACCTGGTGATGATAGGAAGAGTTTTCAAAAATGCCGGGATAATGATTTCGAACAAAACCTACACACGAGGCAGATGGCGCAATAATAAAATCTGCTGTATCAAAATCTTTTAGAAACTTCGTTGCGACCGATTTGCCTTCCACCGCAAAGCCGGCATTAAAAGCAGGCTGTCCACAGCAGGTCTGATTGGGGTTATAAGAAACATCACAACATGCTTTTTCCAGAACCTTAATCATATTAAAGGCTGTTAGCGGATATAACTGATCTACAAAACAGGGTATAAATATCTGAACTCTCATGAACTTTCTTAATTTACATTAAATACACAGGAAGCATTCATCTTCTTTTAAAGTGAATATTTCAATTCGATCATTTTAAGAGCTGAAAGAGCTGCTTCTTCTCCCTTATTCCCATGTGCGCCACCGGTTCTGTCATCTGCCTGTTGTTGATTATCCACAGTCAACACACCAAAGATGGAAGGTGCGGGTAAAATCAGGTTCAAGTGAAGTATTCCATCTGTCACCGCTTTACTCACGTATTCAAAATGTGGTGTATCACCGCGCAGAATACAACCCAGCGCTATAAATGCCTGGGGTTTCTCAAATTTATTGATATAGGAGCCCCAGATATGTTTAATAGTATAAGGGATTTCAAATGCGCCGGGAACTTTTACAATTTTGTAGTTTGTCATCCCAAAATGATTCAGTGTACGCACACAACCTTCCAAAAGTTTATCAACGATCTCAGGATTCCATTGCGTATGTATAATAACAATACAGGCATCCTTTGGAAGAATGCCTGTATTTATATCATATAAATTATCACTTACAATTGCCATGATTTTTACTTATTTTATTCTGATAAATCACCAAGTTTAGCAAGATATCTGTCAGCATCAACCGCTTTTTCTGAAAGTGGATAATTTGATTTTAATTTTTTAAATAAATCAATCGCGTCTTTGGTTTTACCTGTTGCATCTGCAAATAATGCAGCTCTGAAAAGAAATTCAGAAGAAGTAAAATCATCCTTTTCATTTACTGAAGCAGCTTTTTTATAATAACTTAATGCATCATCATTTTTATTTAATTCTGCACTTGCATCCCCAAGCATTCCCAGGGAACGGCTTTTTATTTGAGAAGCACCGTCCGCATCAAAATCTTTCAGGTACTTTATTGCCTTATCGAATTGTCCCAAATGCAGATAGCATGCACCTGCATAATATTCGCATAAATTAGAAGCATCAGACCCTGAGTAATCATTCATGATCTTTAATGCACCGGGGTTCAAACCATCACCGTTTAATACTTTTGCAGCAAGTAATGACTTGGCAGAATCTGTTGCATTTGTAAATTCAGCAAAATATTTCTGGGTAACAAAAACAATATCATTTGCTTTTTCATTTTTCGGAACCTGGAACATGTATTTATATATCAGAAGCCCTGCTACCACTAAGATAACTGCTGTGCCAATAATTGTGACAGGTTTACGGTAATCTTCCCAAAGACCACGAAGTTTTTCTGCTTGGTTTACTTCCGGGGCAGTTGTTTTAATCTGAGCCATTAATTCGTTTTTTTTCTTTAATCCCTATAAAGGGTTTTATTATTATTTAATTATTATCGGAAGCCTAGTCTGTTATAAAAGGATAATCTTCCTGAGTGTACACATCTTTGTAGATTTCGTCATCATTTGGTAGAGGACTTTCTTCAGCAAATGTTACTGATTCTTCCACTTCAGCTTTAACCCTTTCTTTGATTGCATCTATCTCCTCTGCGGTCACGCCAAAATCAGTCAGGTTCTTTATGATGGTTTCTATAGGATCTTTTAATTTGTATTCTTCCATTTCTTCCTTACTGCGATATTTTGCAGGGTCACTCATACTGTGGCCTTTGTAGCGGTAAGTCTTAATTTCGAGAAGAGTTGGCCCACCTTTTTCGCGTGCCCTTTTTACTGCTCTTGCTACTGCATCATGCACTGGTTCTGGCGACATGCCATCTATTTGGTCAGCAGGCATTTCGTATGCATCAGCCAATTTATAAATATCCAATACATTGGAAGTTCTTTTTACAGATGTTCCCATAGCATATTCATTGTTTTCACAAATAAATACTACCGGAAGCTTCCATAGCATAGCCATGTTGAACGTTTCATGAAGCATACCCTGCCTTGCAGCGCCGTCACCAAAGAAGCAAAGTACTACATTGTCTGTGTCCTTGTACTGCTCGGCAAAAGCAAGTCCTGCACCGGTGCCTATTTGTGCACCAACAATTCCATGGCCACCGAAAAATTTCTCTTTCACGCCAAAGAAGTGCATACTTCCGCCTTTTCCTTTACTGCAACCGGTAACTTTACCGTACAGTTCTGCCATACAAGATTTTGCAGTAACGCCTTTAGCGATTGCCAATCCATGATCTCTGTAAGCTGTGATAAAGATATCATCAGGCTTAGTGGCTGTCATGCAACCGGCGGCAATTGCTTCCTGTCCGATATATAAATGACAAAATCCACGAATTTTTTGCATGCCATATAGCTGACCGGCTTTTTCTTCGAAGCGACGGAGCAAAAGCATCAATTCATACCAATAAAGATAAGTGTCTTTAGAAAACTTTGTACCCAAGATTTAAAATTTTAGGCTGCAAAGATAGGGTAAAATAAAAAATTATTTGCGCCCTTTATTACAATCTAAAAAAACCCTCAGTTTAATAGTTGTTTTTGAGATAAGCTGCGCAATAAAAGACAAAAAAATACCCTGCAATTTTCAATTTACTGAATATTTGCAGAGTATTTTTCCGTTTCTGAAAAAAACGATTAAAAGGTTTTCTCTTCTTTTATGGCCACTGAAGTCTGAACGATCATTTTGTCCATTACTTTCACTGCTTTGTCAATATATATATCGTTTGAAACCGCTTTAATAAATTGATTCAGCGCTTTTCTTTTAAGAGAATCATCTCCAACAGATAATGAATCAACTGTAAGCGGATGAACATTCATATTCGTCTGTAATTTATAATATTCATCCATTTTTTTGGAAAGTCCTTTGATCTGCTCCTGCATTTCTTTGTACTTTACTATATTTAAAGGAACCGGCTCATTTCTATATTTTTCCAGTTGATTAACCACATCGCTGATACCCGTAAAGTTTTTATTTTCCTTTACTTTCAAATTTGCCTGGGTAATAATGGAATTAAAATCATCTCCCCCATTCCATTTGGTATAAGTTGCTTTTGGAATCTCATCCCATTTCAAAGCATCCGGATTGTCTTTTTCACGGAATTTAGCATTCTCAAGTCTGTCAGGAATAACAATATCAGGAACTACACCACGAAGCTGCGTAGCACCGCCATTAATTCTATAAAATTTCCGGAAAGTTAATTTCACATCGCCAAGTCCCTCTGGCGGCCTGCTGAATAAACTGTTTTGGGCTTGTGGGTCCAGGGAAATACTTCTCTGCACAGTTCCTTTCCCATAGGTGGAACTGCTGCCAATCACAATTCCCCGGTGATAATCCTGTATAGCCGCAGCAAATATTTCTGAGGCTGAAGCACTCAATTCATCTACCAATACAGTTAACGGGCCATTGTACAACACAGTTTGTCCTTTATCGTCAAGTACAACTGCTTTTTCGCCACGTCCTTTTACCTGAACTACGGGGCCTGACTTTACAAATAGTCCAACCATTTCCACGACATCCTGAAGGGATCCTCCCCCATTGCCCCGAAGATCTATGACCATACCTTCTACATGGGCATCCATTAGTTTCTTTACCTCTATAGCCACATCTGTTGCAGATCTTCTACCATTCGGATCATTAAAATCAGCATAAAATTCCGGTAAATAAATATAACCGATTTTATGTACACCATCTATAACTGCACTTTTTGCATAAGTTTCTTCCAGGGATATTTTATCTCTTAAAATGGGAACCACTTTTGTGGTGCCATTTGCTTTTTTAATGGTCAGTTTTACTTCGGTACCTTTTTGACCGCGAATCAATTTTACCGCATCCGGTAAAGCATAACCGGTTACATCTACAGGTGGAGCATCTCCTTCCCCTATTTTTATGATCTCATCTTCCGGATCTAACTCTCCTGATTTCCAGGCAGGCATGCCAGTGATAAGACTGACGATTTTTATTCTTCCGTCTTCCTCCTTTAATTGTGCTCCAATTCCAAAGAAAGTTCCGCTAAGCTGTTCGTCAAAACTTCGCTTGTCAATAGGCGCAAAGTAATTCGTATGAGGATCCATCGTACCCGTGATAGCGTTTACAAAAGTGCTGAACATGTCGTCCGATGTATTATGATTTGCAAGTGTCTCATAATAACGTCCTATTTGTTTGGTTACACCAGCTACAGCATCTTTTTGTAAAACTGAATCTGCTTTATATGCTGAATCTTTTTTGTTTTTTTCTCTTTGTTCCTGCAAATCAACGTATCTCCCAAGCACAATGTATTTTAAACGTTTTCGATTGTAATTATATCTCTCCTCTGTACTTGAAGCGTACTTCTTTTTATCACCGTCCGGCTGATAAACTTCATTTAGATTAAAATCAAAAGGTTTCGTCAGAATTTCTTTCGATATAGCCGTTACCTCATCAAGTCTTTTCTTATAGACCTCGCTGATGGCGTAAAATGATTTTAATGGCGCGCCATGTATTTCATCATCAATAGTGTTTTCGTATTTTTTGAACGAATTGATGTCACTCTGCAGAAAAATATATTTATCAGGATCAAGTGCCTTGAGATATTTTTCCAGGACTTCTCTGGAAAATTTGTCATCAATCTTCTTCGGATTGTAATGTCCTTGTTCCAATACAATTCCAACATTCATTAATATCTTTTGATATTTTTCTTTTGGATCCTCATTCTTTCTTTCACTCTTGCCATTTACACCATAGGTAAAGAAAAGGCCAGCCAGTATAAGAATAAGGAGTACCGGAATAAATTTTTTGCTCATAATAAATCGGGTTAACGGGTTCATACGTAAAAGTAACTGAAAATTAAGTTGACCTAAAAATACAAATTTGAATTAACAAAGGTTTTGTAAAAATTAAATATGGTATTTTTAAAGGAACTATTTACCTATCTAAATGGATAAGTTTAAAAAATGATCTATCAATGTCCGTTCCTGTTTTTTTTACATTGAAATTTGAGTCGGTTTTTGGCTCAGTTATAACTATATCAAATACTTTTTCAATGAAGATTCAAAAGATGAACGTTCTTTATTTAAACGAATAGAATTAAAATACTTGTAAAAAAATAAAGGCTTTAAACAGAGCATTGACCTTTCATTTTGATTGTTAAATTCGATTAATGGTATCTCAAAAAAAGTCAACGGACATTAAACAAAAAATCCTGAAATTAATCAGGATCTCTTATTTAGCGGGTGGATGATGGGGCTCGAACCCACGACCCCCAGAATCACAATCTGGTGCTCTAACCAACTGAGCTACAACCACCGTTTAAGGGCTGCAAATCTAAGGAATAATTTGAATTAAAAAATCATTTTTTAAAAAATTTAAATTGACACTTTTTGTGAATTGAAGATTGTAAATAAAGAAAGACTACAGGAAATAAAATAAATGGATTTTTATCCCACAGGTATTGAATTTCAAGTCGGTATTACAAATCAACCCGGTTTGGTGGGGGCACGAAACCGTATATCACAAATTTTAGCTTTGCATCGTGCGTGTCGCAGGTTGACTCACCGCCCCTTTCTATGCCTCAATTTGAAATGCTCCGCTTTCAAAAAGGTGATTCAAATAAAATAATCTTCAAAAAAAGCGGTTCTCTTTTTTTCTTCCCATATATAAATAATAACAAATTACCTGTCTTTTTTGGCTATCAAATAAATCTGAATGTCCATTTCATTCAGACCAAATAAACTGCTTGAATTGTCCATTAATTTATACCAAAAAAACCGGTTTGAATTGTCATAGAATTATCACCGTTTAAGAGAATTTAGTTACCACTCATCTATATTTAAAAAATCCTTATCATATTATTGGTGGAGTTTTGCGGAAATTTAAAACAAATATGACACCTACGATGAAAACATTTTTTACACTGATGTTTGGCCTGTTTTTTACCGGAACAATCATCGCACAAATGCCCGGAGGAGGAAGACCGATGGGCGGAGGCGGACAATCGATGAACGCAGGCAGATTCTATGGCAAGGTGGTAGATTCCAATAATAAACCACTGGAAGCTGCTTCAGTGCAATTATCTCAACAAAGAATGGATACGGTTACCAAACAAAGAAGGGCAATGGTTCTTGCTTCCATCATTACGGATAAAAAAGGAGAGTTTAGCATAGACAAACTTCCGATTATGGGAGAGTTTCAATTGCTTATTACAGCAGTAGGCTATACCCCGGTAATAGAAACCGTTTCCTTTGGAATAAAAAAAGGTGGCGACATGAAAGACATGATGAATAAGATCGATAAGGATCTGGGGAATTTAAAAATGGTACAGGATGCACAACAATTGGAAGGTGTGGTTATAGAAGGAAGTAAACCAATGTTGCAAATGGCTATAGATCGTAAGGTTTTTAATGTGGATAAAAGTCTTACAAGCATTGGTGGTACTGCAGCAGATGTGATGAAAAATGTGCCTTCCGTAAATGTAGATATTGATGGAAATGTAACTTTAAGAAACGCGCCTCCACAAATTTTTGTTGATGGAAGACCAAGTACATTATCACTTGATCAAATACCCGCGGAAGAAATTGAAAGTGTGGAAATCATTACTAATCCATCAGCGAAATTTGATGCTTCCGGTGGTGGATCCGGTATATTAAATATTGTTTTGAAGAAAAACCGGAAAGCAGGCTATAATGGAAACCTGAGAGCGAATGTTGACTCTCGACTTTCCCACGGTTTTGGAGGCAATATTAATATCAAACAGGGAAAAGTGAATTTCTTTGCTAATGGAATGTACAATCGCCGGAAAGGAGAAAGTTCTCAGAGCACTCAAAGACTTGATGTAATTGATGGAACGAAAGCCTCTTTATCCCAATCTGGAAAGCCGGAAAATAATGGAAATTTTGCTTTTGGCCGGGCGGGTTTGGATTTCCTGGTTGATAACAGGAATACATTTTCCGTATCAGGTTCATTAGTAGGAGGAACCTTTAAGAATAATAGTTTGCTGGATATTATCCGTGATACAACTAAAGGAGCTTATTCTTCTCATGAAACAGGCATCAGTAATTCGAACGGAATGTCTAAGTTTCGGAATACGGGTGGAACAATGAGCTACAAACATATTTTTGCAAAACCCGGAAAAGAAATAACAGCGGATGTAAATTATAATTTGAGTAATAACAGCAGTGATTTTATTGTGGGAACACAATATTTCAATCCGGATACTTCTCCAAAAGGTCAGGGTGGATTACAAAAAAGCACTTCTGATGGAAGGACGGAATATTACACTTTCCAAACAGATTATGCTAATCCGATTAATGAAAATATGAAACTGGAAATGGGATTACGCGGTGCATTAAGAAATTATAACAGTACCAATCTGAACTTTATTTTCAATAATGGCAGCAACGATTATGTGCCAATCCCAGCCTTCAACAGCGAATATAAATTTAAGGATGAAGTATATGCTGGATATGTAACGTTTTCTCAAAAAATAAACAACTTTACTTACCAGGCAGGTGGTCGTGTTGAAAGTTCAAAATATACAGGTGAACTCATTGGAACCAACCAGGTTTTTGAAAATTCATTCCCTTTTAGTTTTTTCCCAAGTTTATTTCTGACACAAAAGATTAATGATAACCAGGATCTTCAGTTAAACTATTCGAGGAAAGTAAACAGACCTAACTTTTTCCAGTTGATCCCTTATTATGATTATAGTGATTCCTTAAATATCAGCCGTGGTAATCCTGGATTAAAGCCTGAGTTTACGAATTTGGTGGAATTATCTTACCAGTTAAATCTGAAAAAGGGTAATAATATCCTTGCGACAGCTTATTACAGAAACACGACAGATCTGATCACAAGATATCAATACAGAGATAAAAATCCTGTTCCTTCAAAGCTCGATTCTATTTTTATTTCTTCTTATGAAAATGCGAGCAGTTCTACTGCTTACGGTCTTGAAGTAACTTCAACCAATAAAATTTCCCGTTGGTGGAATCTGACTACAAACGTGAACTTGTATAATTCGACCATTGATGGTGGAAATATTGAAAGCAATCTGAGCAATCAGCAAGTAAGCTGGTTTGGTAAGATCAATAATACTTTTACATTACCTAAATCTTACAGTATTCAACTTACAGGAGATTATACAAGTAAAACAATTCTACCTCCGGGCAGAGGTGGTGGCGGCGGCGGAAGAATGTACGGCGGTGGAAATTTATCAACTGCTAATGGATATACTGAACCCGTTTATGGGATTGACCTCGCTATAAAGAAAGATTTCCTGAAAGATAAATCAGCGTCGGTTTCTATTAGTATGAATGATATTTTAAGAACGAAAGTTTATAGAACGCACTCCCGGTCTGATTTTTCAAATACGGTTTATTCCATCCAGGATAACGAGAGAAGAAGAGACGCGCAATTATTACGGTTAAACCTGAATTGGCGCTTTGGTAAGTTTGATACTTCTTTATTCAAACGCAAAAACATGAAAGCTGAGCAGGAAGGAATGCAAAGTGGTATGGAAGGAATGGGACAATAGTACATTTCTAAATAAAAAGGTTAGCCCTGCATTTTTTGCGGGGCTTTTTTTTAGTCGTTCATGCAAATGGCATATTAATTGAACAGGGAGAAATAACTAAATAATATTTATATGAAATCCCTGCTAAACGTTTTTAATTTGAAACAAGTGTATTTTTTATTTCTGTTCACCTTTATACAGATAGCCGTTTTTGCTCAGGATGGCGGGGGCACAAATACGAAAACTGTGACAACTACCACAAAAACAGAATTTATTGTTCAACCATGGATGTGGGTTGTGGGTGGTGCTGTGTTATTGATTATACTTATAGCATTATTGAAAGGAGGCAGCTCTAAAACTTCTACAAGTGAAAAAGTGATTGTGACAAAAACAAACGATTAAGATAAATTTTAAAATTGATGAATGGCTGACATAGTTCAGCCATTTTTTTTTGGCCCATACAAGTGCCGTGAAAATTAATTGCCTGATATTTTATGCATACATAGAATTTAACCCATATTTCTCTTTTAACCAGGGAAATTCGTGCTATATTTGCGCGCTTTCAACAAATTATACGTTGAATCATTCATTACATCAGCTGCGCAATCAGTAACAAAAATATAGAATCAATATGGCT
>JBBSSE010000071.1:0-9978 GCA_038242375.1 Chitinophagales bacterium | reverse complement strand
TCCTTTCCTGTTTCATATCTCCCCAATACTCTGTTCGTTTATTTAAGGAAAGATCTTCTTAATCCAAAATGGGGAATAAAGATTAAGAATGAAACAGTTAGCATAGGCAATTATCTTGTGCTTCATTTTAAATGCTGCAGTGAATCGCAAAACCGGATAGTTCTAAAATACTTTTTTAATGAGATTCCCAACCGTCGTGGAAATACAGTTCTATTTGCCGGTTGCTCCAAAATAATTTTTGGAATAATCTTTCAACGTTAATGGTTCTTTTTTAATCAAATATCCATTAAAGAAAAATGAATCTAAATCGCCAAAAGTTTTTCTTTTATTTCCACCCGGAATTTCGGGTTAAAAAAATGTGAAAGTTAAAAAAAACTCCCTATATTCGGTTTTACAAATAACTGCTAATTACTTACACAATTTACAATCAACTAAAACCAACTATTAAAAAATGAAAAAGTTTTTGACACTTCTCATAGTGCCAATGCTCTGTGGAGTATTCGCATTTGCCCAGGAGAGGACTGTGACTGGCCGGGTAACTGATACTAATTCAGGAAACATGTTGGCGGGCGTTTCCGTCACATCGGGTACTTTAGGCACTCAAACCAATGAAGCCGGCCAATTTTCTTTAAAGGTCCCATCAACTGCTACCAATCTGACAGTTTCCTTCGTCGGTTACACAACAAGGCAAATTACTATCGGCAACCGTTCTGTGATTGATGTAGAACTTACCTCTGCCAGGTCTGATCTGGAAGAGGTGGTTGTTGTCGGTTATGGAACACAAAGACGTCGCGACCTGACTGCTTCTATTGGTTCTATAAAAGGGGATGCCCTGGACAAAGTAGCCGTTCCAAGTCTGGACAAATTCCTGGAAGGCCAGGTTTCCGGCGTGCAGGCTGCTACTCCAAGTGGAATTCTTGGACAAGCAGCCAGGATCAGGATCAGAGGTACGAACTCCATTTCAAGCTCTTCTGAACCACTTATTGTGGTGGATGGAGTACCTTATCTTTCAGGAAATCAAGGTGGTGCTACACCATATAACCCGTTAGCTGACATTAATTCTTCAGATATTGAGAATGTTGAAGTATTAAAAGATGGTGCTGCTACAGCTATTTATGGTTCGAGGGCTGCCAATGGTGTTATCCTTGTAACAACAAAAAGAGGAAAAAGCGGCAGAGCTAAGATTAATTATAGCAACTGGTTTGGATTTGCAAAAGCATCTAAAACTTTTAATCTTTTAGATGCAAAAGATTTTGTAACGATCGCTAATGAAAAGTTTGAAAATATAAACAGACCGGACCGGCCTGCTGTTGCAAGTCCGGATGGTATAAATACAGACTGGCAGGATGTTGTTTTAAGAAGTGCTTTCCAACAAAGCCACAATCTTTCTGTAAGTGGAGCTTCTGACCAAACGAATTATTTCGTTTCTCTGGGCTACGCAGATATGGAAGGTATTATTGTAGCAAATGATCTTACAAAATACAATTTCCGGGCTAAACTGGAACAAAAAGCCTTGAATAACCGCCTGACCATCGGTACAAATATATCCGTGGCTTATAATATCAACAATGGTTTGAATACAGGAACAAATGCCCTTTCCGGAAACATAGGAGGTGCTATTCGTGCCTTCCCGAACGTAGGACCAAAAAATGCAGATGGAACGTGGAATTTGAGCGCGGATAATGCACGGCTTGGACGAGGATCCAATTTGAAGGAGATAGATGATAACTATACGAACCAGGCTTTCGTTCTTGAAAATAATATTTTCCGTTCACAGGGGTTGAATCTTACCGGGAATACTTTTGCTAAAGTCAAAATTATTGAAGGACTGAATGCTACCACTCAAATAGGTATAAACTATCTGAATGTGGAAGACTTTTGGTTTTACAGCCCCATTCACGGAGATGGCAGAGGTTCAAATGGTATCGTTGAACAGGCATTTTCTCCTGTGTTCCGTTATAACTGGCAGAATACGCTGGATTATGCAAAATCATTTAACGAGCACAATCTAAATGTGGTATTAGGCCAGGAAGCTCAAAAAACAAGATCAAGATTTTTAGACGGGAATGGAACTGATCTGTCAAATATTTTCTTTGGTTCTAATGGCAACATTATTTCAAATACATTGGCTAACCAGTTCTACAGTGGCGGTCTTTCTGAAAGAACGTTGGTATCCTATTTTGGAAGGGTAAACTATTCTTACGCAGATCGCTACCTCGTTTCAGCCACACTGCGCAATGACAGGATTTCTTCTTTGCCATGGGGTAAGCAGGATGCAACACTTCCGGGTGTATCTATAGGTTGGCGTATATCACAGGAAGCTTTCTTTAAAGATATTACTGTGGTGAATGACCTCAAATTAAGAGGTGGTTATGCTAAGGTTGGAAACGTGGAAATTGGAAATTTTCCTTATGCAGGCACTTTTAGACCTGAACAATATGGTGCTTTTAGTGCCGTAAGGTACAATCGTATGGGGAATCCTGAATTACAGTTTGAAACCAGTAAAAAAATAAATATCGGTATAGATCTATCTATTCTTAAAAACAGCATTCAACTTACCGCAGATTATTTCCGTAATGATATTGATAATCTTATTCTTGCCGCTCCCACTGCTCCGTCATTAGGTGTACCGGGAAATAATATCGCCACCAATATCGGATCCATGTACAATAAAGGATGGGAATTCTCTTTAAACACCACTAATATTAACAGGGGTGATTTCAGTTGGAATTCAACGCTCAATATTTCTTTTGTAAAAAATGAGGTAACTAAATTGTCAAACGATAATGCAGACATTCCAAGCGCCTACCACATCATCCGTGTCGGACAGCCGATCGGTTCATTTTTTGGATATGAATCAGCAGGTGTGAACCCGGCAAATGGAAATCCGCTGTGGGTAAAAGCAGATGGTTCCATCGTTCAGGGGGATTTCCTTACCAGCAAGTATTATGGGTATGATTCAAAGAAGCCGGGTGACCTGACAGTACCGGCTGCTGCACTTACATTTAATGACAAAAGAGCTCTGGCCCAAGGAAATCCAACATGGTTTGGCGGCTTCGGAAATACCGTTAATTACAAAAACTTTGACCTGAATGTGTTTTTAACTTTTTCCGGTGGCAATAAGGTTTATAACGCAACAGCACAGGAATCTTTGAACAACCAAAAATTCATGAATTCCGGAGAAGTGCAAATGGATCGCTGGACAAAAGCGGGCCAGGTAACCGATGTACCTAAATTATATTATGGAAGTGATAATTTCGTGAACCAAAACGGAAGCATGAACAGCAGGTTCCTTGAAAACGGTTCATTCCTGCGTGGCCAGAATATAGCACTTGGTTATTCAATTCCTCCGGCTAAATTAACTGCAGCCACTATAACCTCTCTGCGCATATATGCCCAAATCCAGAATGCCTTCATCATAACCGATTACTCAGGCCTGGATCCGGAACTGAGCACAAGCGTTACAACGAATGACAGACCAGGATTGGATTATAACGTAAGCCCTCTTCCAAGAACATTCACCGTAGGTCTTAATCTTACTTTTTAACCCTGATAAATTTATAAATAATGAACCATACTTTTAAACACATATTTCATTTGCAAAGCAGGAAATATGTATTGTATATATTAGGCATCTTCTTACTTTTCGTATCGTGTAAGAAAAATTTTACTGAAATAGAACCACTCGATGCGTTATCTGATGTAACAGCTTTTTCAGATCCCGCAAAGGTTGAGCTGGCAGCCAATGGAATGTACTGGGCTGCTGCTGTAGGTGTCTATGACCCTGGTACAGGCCCTGTTGCAGGACGCGGTTACCCTTTTGGAGGCGCTTCCGTTGAACAAGGTGAAATGAGGGGTGAGGATATGGTAAACCTTGCCACGTTTTACGCCATCACTTACGAAGCCACTTACAATAATGCTTCAGCAAACAACGCCAATCATTGGGAGCAATTATATCAATTAATTAACCAGGCAAATGTACTGGCGAATGGTGCAACCAAAGCCGGTGCTAATGGAGTACTTACCCCTGAAGCAGCTCATCAATACGAAGGGGAAGCAAGATTTATGCGGGCACTCTCTCATCATGAACTACTGGTCCATTTTTGCAGACCTTACGCTGATAATAAGGGTTCCAATATGGGCGTACCTTACCGTGATATAGCTATCAATACTCCAACTGCAGTGGAGGAAAATAAGGGCCTTGGTCGTGGTACTGTCGCAGAGGCATATACGAAATTGCTTGCAGACCTTGATTTGGCTGAACAGTATTTACCGGACAAACCTTTCAAAGGAGCTGCCAGAGCCACCAAAGGTGCCGCGATTGCTTTAAAAACCAGAATAAAACTTCACATGGGTGATTGGGCCGGAGTTATAGCTGAAGGAGCAAAATTAGGTACAGATGGAGCAGGACCTTCTTTTACCAGTCCCGTTAGTGGCTTTATCCTGGAATCAGATCCCGAAGCACCTTTTAAGAACTATGACAAAAGTAAAGAATCTGTTTTCTCTATTGCCAATAGTGCTTCTTCAAACGGTGGAGTAAATGGTGCCCTTCCTCAAATGCTTTCAGCCGCTTCAACTGCAGCTTCAGCAAGCGCTGGAAGAGGCCTGGTAGCCATCAGTCCTAATTTCTATAACGCTCCATATTGGGTAACGGGAGATAAAAGAAGGAATTTACTCGTACAGCAGGCTACTTCTCCTAAAATATTTTTTACAAATAAATATTGGGAATACACAACAAGGGCAAACTGGGTTCCTATCATCCGCTATGCTGAAGTTTTGCTGAATGTAGCGGAAGCAAAAGCCCGTATGGGTGGAGCAGAAAATTTAACCGGCGCATTTAAGCTTCTTAATGCCGTTCGAAACAGGTCAGTACCTGCTGCAGAACAATTCGCCAGGCAACCTGCAGATTTAATCCTGGCTATCCTGCATGAAAGACGTATTGAATTCAGTGCAGAAGGTCGTCGCTGGCCGGATATCCATCGCCTGGCGCTGGATCCTGTTTATGGAACCAATGCAATTCCGGCTAAAATTTTAGGTTCCCAGATTAAGAGTGATGGGTCCGATTATAATCTTACTACAAGACCTATGATCAATCCGTCAAAAGCTGCCATTCCTTACAGTGATTATCGTTTTGTTTGGCCACTTTCTTCCAGAGAAGTGAGCGCAAACCCGGTTCTTAGAGCACAACAGAACCCGGAATATTAATAGATTTTTAATTGACACAAACAGGTTGCATTATTAATTTAGTGCAACCTGTTTTTGTATATGCCAATTTTTAATTTTTTGATGTTCTACATGTTGGTTTCGAATAAAATACCGGACAGGATCTTTTTCTATAGTTCGCGAGGACAACCGTGAATGATTATATACGGTCGGGCGCTTCTTCTGCGGCCTGAACGATGATCCATAATGGTTCAGACCTCGAAAAAACGGAGCAGGCAGCTAACGCGTTCCGACCTTTTTCAAAAAATTAATTCATTTAACCCTTGAGCAGAATAGGGAAATTTCAAACTGTATTCTCTCCATTTGCTTTTTGAATATCCCTTTCGAAAAAAAATTATTTTTGCTTTCAAAATATTTTCTACTTTTATTTTAAAATATAAACCAACCCGACCGAATGAGTTACAACCTGGAGCAAATCATAAAAATTCTAATTTATTTCCATGCTTTTTTAGGCGGTCTTGGTTTGATTGCAGGAATGATCAGCATCATCGTGCGGAAAGGTGGTGTAAATCATAAAAAGGCGGGAAAAATATTTTCGTGGGCGATGATATCGAGTTCCCTTATCTCTCTTTTTATAGCCAGAATGCCACATCACGAAAACCTCTTTTTATTCCTGATCGGACTATTTACAATTTATATGGTGCTGGCGGGAAATGCCGCTCTTACATTCAAAAGCACCGAAAAATTAAAAGCAAATTATTTAGACAAAACGATCTCCGGAGTCATGCTGGGAATTTCCATAATTATGATTATCATGGGCATTGTGGGAATCATCCAAAAAATAGATAATAGTATCCTGTATGTCTTTTTTGGAACCTTTGGTATCTTTTTGACAGTAAGAGATTTTCAATCA
This sequence comes from Chitinophagales bacterium, assembly GCA_038242375.1. Taxonomy (GTDB): domain Bacteria; phylum Bacteroidota; class Bacteroidia; order Chitinophagales; family Chitinophagaceae; genus Ginsengibacter. The sequence goes on along the minus strand of JBBSSE010000071.1, from coordinate 3,902 downwards.
TTTAAGCAAATTACGCTGAATAGAAATATCTGGATTAAAAACCATATCGGACGTATGGTTGGAGCATTCATTGCCTCTGTCACTGCCTTTTTAGTTGCAGGGCTTAATGTCGGAAGTACATTGTTTTGGATACTGCCCACACTCTTTGGTGTAGGGTATATAATTTATTGGAACAGGAAATATAAATTACGTGGAATCCTGATCGGACAATAACGATTTTCATTGGAATACCCGGAAATTTAAACACTCTTTTGAACAGTTGACAAGGCTATAATCGAGGAAATTCCGCAAAATTCCTGACTTTTATGCAAAAGCACATTACTTGCTGGCTTAGAGTAAGAAGAGCACAAATGCTGACGCTACCTAAACGCCCGGTTCTCTTTTAAGAAAATAAAGTTTAGTCCCTTCAAAATGCTCCACATGATAAGGTTAAAGTCAAATTTTTGATACCAGTGAACATTTAATTCTACGGACGTTTCGAGAATGATGGTTTTCGCGGGAAATTCCTGAATAATCTCTAAGAGTAGTTTACTGCCAAGTCCCTCTCCTTGCCTGGAGGAATGCGTACCGATATACCAAAGATAAACTGCGTCCGAAGGGATAGCATATTGCGAATGAATTACGTCAACAATTTTTTCTTTCCTGCTTATTTTGAATGTATTTCCACGAAGTGATTTAATGACAAGAGTAAGAACAGGAATAATATTTTCAGTAAAAGAAGGTTTTTTATCTTTAAAGATGATCAATGCAGCCGCGTATCCGGTGTCATAAATTTTCCCGGAACGTTTTGCCTGATGAATGCTGTAATCGATCAATGAATCCCTTCGATACTGGCTGGTTCCAACGGCAGAAATAACACTGAAATTATCAGTGAAAGAGTTTGAAAGAATTTCTTTTAGATTATACATATCAGAACATCTGGTTGAGTAGTTAGATAAGAACCCGGTCTTTATTTTTTCATAAATATCGTAAAAGAAGAATGATTCAATTCCTTTTAATTCAATCCTATCAAGACCTTTTTCTATAACTTAAAATCGCCCAACCGTTAAAGAAAACAGCAAACCCCAACAAGGAAAAAATCTGATTTTTTATATCCACAAGTCCACTTCCTTTTAGTATTACCAGGCGCATCACTTCTATAAAATAACTTACCGGGTTAAACCAGGTAATAACCTGTGCCCAACGCGGCATACTCTCAATCGGCGTAAATAAACCACTCAAGAGGATAAAAACCATTGTTAGAAAAAACGCCACAAGGAAAGACTGTTGTTGCGTTTGGGCATAAGTAGATAGTAACAAACCTAATCCAAGCAATGCAAGTAAATAAATAGCAGCAAAAACATAAATTGTCAGATAACTCCCTACCGGAACAATGCCATAGACCAACCGCGCAATAAGAAGTCCGATGGTTAATACACCAAGTGCCAATATCCAAAAAGGAATTAATTTCCCAAGAATAAAATAACCCTTTTTTATCGGGCTTACATTGATCTGTTCGATGGTCCCCAATTCTTTTTCCTTTACAATATTGAGCGCGGCAAAGTTGGAGCCGATGATCGTCAATAGCAATACAAGAATCCCCGGCACCATAAAAACCTGGTAATTCATATTCGGATTGTACCAATTTGAATTTTCAACTGTAATAATTGGCTGCGGATTGAAGCGTGGAGTCTGCACTAATTTCATGCGGACAGACTGGTTGTAATCCCGGATTATTTGTTGAATGTACGCTGTACCAAGTCCTGCTTTGATGCCATTAATCGCATTGGCAGCTACAAATAAATTCGCTTCGCTATTCTTCACAAGATCCCTTTCAAAATGTAGCGGAATTTCTAATATCAAATCTGCTTTATCCAGTTCGATGGTTTGCATAGCCTCCGGGAAGGTAGCGCTGTAATCTTTTAAATTAAAGTAACCGGATGAAACGATTTTATTGATCAGTCTTTGTGAATATTGCGTATGATCATGATCCACGACACTCAGGTTGATATTTTTTATCTGGTAATCCGCAGCAAGAGGAAATATGAGCAATTGAATGACGGGCGCTACGAACAATATTCCAATTATAGATTTGTCGCGGAATATTTGCCGAAATTCTTTTTGCAATAAAAATTTAAGTACTCTCATGACAACCTGATTTTAAAATTTCGAATACTAATCGCCAGCAGTGCCAATGTCATGACAAAAAGGATCAGCGTTTCTTTCCACACAGCCGTAAATCCAAGGCCTTTTATCATGATAGAATCCACAATAATATAGTACCATTTTGCCGGAACAAAATTGGCGAATACCTGTAATGGCCAGGGCATATTTGCTAAAGGAAATAAAAACCCACTGAATAATAATGTAGGTAAAAACAAACTCAAAAGCGATGTAAGCATCGCGGCCTGTTGAGTTTTAGCAAAATTGGAAATCAGCAAGCCAAATGCAAGGGCTGTAATGGTAAACAAAATGCTTTCCAGCACTAATAATACAAGACTGCCATTAATCGGAACATGCAGAACATACACACTTAATAAAAGGATACAGGCAATATTAAAAATGGAAACAAACAGGTATGGAATTGTTTTAGCAAAAATAATGAGGAAAGGTCTTAAGGGAGAAACAAGAATGACTTCCATCGTACCTAATTCCTTTTCCTTTACAATGGCAATTGAGGTCATCATCGCACAAACCAGCATCAGCACCAAACCCATCACCCCCGGCACAAAACTATACGCTGAATTCAATTCAGGATTATACAGCATTCTTATCTGTGTATTGATGGTATATGGCAGGTTTTTATTCTGAGACAATGATTGCTGATAATTATTAATGATAGCCGTTGCATAATTCGTGAGCGTGTTCGCTGTATTCGGATCAGATGCATCGGCGATCAACTGAATCTCTGCGGCATTATTATGAAAAAGATTGTCCTGAAAATTTTGAGGAAATACAATAGCAAGACCGATTTTCCCCTTCCGGAATGTAGCGTCTATTTCTTTATAGGAATGCAGGTATCTGGTAATTTTAAAATAACGGCTGGCATTAATCTCATCAATAATTCTGGTGCTTGCCACATCATTTGCCTGGTTAAAAACAGCAATTTCTGCATTTTTGACTTCATTAGTCAATGCAAATCCATACAAAATAATTTGCACAATCGGCATCATTATCAGGATAAATAAAGTTCGTTTATCTCTCCAGATATGGAGCCATTCTTTTTTTACAAAAAGTAAAAACTGGTTCATTTCTTTAGCTTTTAGCTATTTTTTTAATTTGCATCGTGAGATCCTTAACCTCTAATTTTTTTTAACCACGAATTTTAAGCACCAATTTCACGAATTGAAGACAGTGTTTCAAAAGTTGTTTTTAGCGAAACATCGGCGCGCCTATAGAGGGACTACTCGGGTTTTTAAAACCCAAAAACAACACTTACTTCTCTAATCAAAACAACTTAATCACCTCTACATTTCAGATCATCAATAATTAATTAATCCAAAACAGGAGTAACCATTATAAGTGAAACCGGTTTTAAACCTTGGTACAAAATAGCATCGTAAAATGCTCAACCTTACTATTTTACAATCTCTACTAAGGTTTTTAAAACCCAAAATCAACATTTCATTTCCTAAAGCAAATAATCAAAAAGATTCTACTTTTTAGATTTCCGACTAATTAATCCGAACTAAATGACATTACTCACGCAACCGGTTTTTAACCTTAGTATAAGTTGCAAAAACTACCACCTACCACCTACAACCTACAACCTACAACCTACCACCTACAACCTACCACCTACAACCTACCACCTACAACCTACAACCTACTCCCCCCTCACTGCTTTCCTCGCCAATTGCAAAAACACTTCATCCATTGACCTGGCAGAATAATCTTTCATCAGGTTTGCCGGTGTATCCAGC
>JBBSSE010000070.1:0-10000 GCA_038242375.1 Chitinophagales bacterium | reverse complement strand
TTTATTGCACCGGTTTTATTATAAACGAATAACTGTAATTCTTATAATCCAGGCGGTACTTATTTAATGGCCATGTGCCCCATGAATTTATACCACCAACTCCAGTTTGTTGCAGATCAATATTTAAAGTGGTCAGGTCTCTTTTCTTCAATTCTCCTGCATGCCTGTTGTGTTTTTGAATGCCATCATCCAGGTCTTCATCCAGGAAATGACGCGCAGAAATATTTAAAACTGTATCACTGCTGATCCACAGGCCTGTCCCTTTTTTGTCTGTTAATTTCACCCAACGCACATCGGTTTTATTGGCAGTTTCCTGTGGGCGTATGTATGGATAAAACTGATCATGAACACTCATGTTATACAATCCCACGAAGGAAGCATCTTTCCGATCCCAGTAATTTTCAGAAGGACCGCGCCCATACCATTCCATCTGATCATATTCTTTTGGCAACATCATCTGCATACCAAATTTGAACATCATGGGTATTTTTTTGGAACTGTCTGTACTCATCGTTTCTGTCACCTTGATTTCCCCCACGCCATTGAACTCATAATTGATGTCCAGGGTGGCATACACATCCGGTAATGAATAATGCATCTTCAACCGGATGTTTTTAGCGTTTGTAGAATCAATAACATAATCAAGCAGAATGAAATGATGCGTAGCACGTTTCCAGTTGATGAGTTTTTTCTGGAGATCCGCGCCGAAATCATTATCTGTTGGCGGACGCCAGAAGTTCGGTTTCAATGTGAATCCGTCTTTTATAAAATTGTTGCCATTAACTACATACTGATGCAGCAATCCATCATGGCGGCTAAATGAAAATTGAACTTTATTGTTTCCTACTTTTATCATACTATCAGTAATGCGTACATGTAAGCTTTCAGACTCCGATAATGTTATTATATTATCCGGCTGCCTATTAACGATTAGCTGATCTTTGGCTATTTGCCAATCAGCAGGCAACATACCTTCTTGTTTTTTATTTTTATAATAAACATTTAGGAAAATTTCTTTATTCCCGGCATTTGGAAGCTTGTACCCTAAATCAATAGTGGCTGTTTCCTGTGGTGCGACATTCAGTTTATCATATTTTCCTTTCTGAATAATTTTCCCATCCCCTATCAACTCCCAATCTAAATAAACACCATCAAGACTTCTAAAGAAATTTTCGTTATACACTTTTATCTTTCCTGCCATCATATCAGCAGGAAATGTAAATACATTTTGATATATTTTATTTATTTCCAGCATTTGCGGGTTCAGCGTACGATCCGGTGCCACAAGGCCATTGTCGTTAAAATTCTCATCACTTGGCAAATCGACACCATAGTCCCCGCCATAGGCCCAAATTGTATCGCCCCTGTCAGTAATTTTTTGAAAACTCTGATCTACAAAATCCCAGATGTATCCACCCTGCATTTTTGGATAATATTTTCGAATCGTATCCCAGTAATCATTAAAATTGCCATTTGTGTTTCCCATTGCATGAGCATATTCCACTAAAATAAAAGGTTTCTGATTGCTGCTGCTGTCATACTTCGCGTGATGGACCATATCGTCGGGCGAAGGATACATCGGGCAATAGACATCGGAAAACGGAGTAGCGCTTGCCATTTCATACTGCACCGGTCTGGAAGGGTCGCGATGCTTCATCCACGGATAAATTTTTTCAAAATTAATACCCATTCCTGCTTCATTACCCATAGACCAGATTATTATACTCGGATAATTTTTATCACGCTCTAACATCCGCGAATTCCGTTGAAAATGTTGCAGGTACCAATCCGGTTTTTTGGATAATGAATTTTCTCCAAAACCCATTCCATGCGTTTCAAGATTGGCTTCATCCACTACATACAAGCCATATTTATCGCATAGCTCATACCAATAAGGATCATTGGGATAATGAGAAGTTCTTACCGCGTTGATGTTATTCTCCTTCATAATTCTCACATCCTGCTCCATTCTCTCTTTGGAAACAACCTGGCCTGTAATGGGATCCATTTCATGCCGGTTAACCCCTTTTATCAGGATCGCTTTTCCATTCACATATAAGGCATTATTTTTTATTTCCACTTTTCTAAAACCGGTTTTTTGTGGGATCACTTCGATCGTTTTTCCATCCGGACCGGTTAATGTTGTAAGTAACGTATATAAATAAGGCGTTTCCGCTGTCCATTTTTTGGAGTTATTTAATTTGATGACTACATTCTTAAACTTAGTTGAATCATTCAGACCAACAGACGTCTTGCCAACCAGTTTCCCAGATGAATCCAATAATTCAAAAGAAGCTTTATAATTTTTTAATGCCGGTTCGTTATTGTTTAAAAAATCCAGGCTGATACGTAAATTTCCATTTTTGTAATTATCCGTCAAATCAGGAATGATCTCTACATCACGTACGTGAACAGGGTTACGCGCATACATATATACGTCACGATCCACTCCTGCAAGCCGCCACATATCCTGGTCTTCCATATAAGTACCGTCACTCCAACGAATCACCTGGAAAGCAATCAGGTTTTTCTGACCCGCCTTCAGATACTTTGTAATATTAAATTCCGCCGGAAGCTTACTGTCTTCACTATACCCTACCCATTGGCCATTTACCCACAGATAAAAGCACGAACGCACTCCACCAAATTGGATATAAATCTCTTTTCCATCCCAATCTTTATCTACTGTAACTTCTCTGCGGTAAGATCCTACCGGATTGTATTGATGCGGCACATAAGGAGGATTCGGCTTCATGAGGTAATCAAAATCATAGCGGATGTTTGTGTAAATAGGTATACCATATCCGTTCACTTCCCAGGTTGCGGGCACTTTGAAATTTACCCAATGGTTGTTATCATAATCTGTATTCCAGAAACCGAAAGGGCGATCTGAAGGTTTGTCCACCCATTTGAATTTCCAGTCGCCATTTAAATTCTGAAAATATTTTGAATTTTCTCTTTTATTCTTCTGTGCAAGTCCTTTGGTTTCGAAAGCAAAATAAGAAACATGCATCGGTTCGCGATTGTACTCGTTTTTGAATTCATCTTCCCAAAACGCGGGTGGTTCCTGTGATTGAGCGAATAATTTACCTGTCAGCAGTGCGAAAACATATAGAAATAAAAATTTTTTCATCGGAAATCTTTTGATTTAAATGACTTTAAAATTTTAAAGAAGAAAGCGGTCTATTGGGAGAATACCTGAGGAAATTTACAACAACCTTCCTTCGTTTTATCCGTAATAAAAGTAGTATTAATTGAGAAATAATATCGTTTTTGTTAGAATTCTTTTCCGAATCAGGATCTGATCTGGTGCAAATATTTATACAAATGACAGGGAAATTCCTATCACCATTGTCGAATGCATTTCATAATAACGCATTACCGTGTTAGTGGCGGGCGGTAGGGACACTGCCCACGGCACGTAACATCTTGAGATGCAACCCTATTGTGCAGATAAAATATAAGCAGCACCTTAAAACATATTATCAGTAGTGGTCAGCCATTTTCTTTTGAATACTCACGGCTATAGGTTTAGGGTGAAGTCACTCTCTTTTTACTATACCCGGAATTAATTTCAGTTTTGATTTTTTTCTTTTGAAGATAGAAGTGATATGTTTAAATTTATGTTTCCTGTTTTTCAGAGTTAAAAGAAAATATCGATATTTATCCCTCATTAAACCCTCGTGTTTGCGTCATCATGCCAACGTAACCGTTCGCAATATTTAAGTCGCAGTATCCCCTCTTTTATAAACCAGACGTATAAAAACTGCGAATTTATTGTGATTGATGATGGAAGTGAAGACAACACTTTTCAAGTAATAAATGATTACATGAAGTCCCATGAAAATAATCGTTACTTAAAGCATAGCCACAGAAAACTTCCTCTTTCAAAAAATGCAGGCATTAAAGCAGCCGCAGGAAAATATATTGCTTTTCTGGACAGCGATGATGAATACAGGCCTGACTACGTGGAAAAAAGAATTATGAAAGCAAACTACATTTCACAAGTTTTATTTTTGAATAATTTCCCGGATTTGTAGTTGATTTTACTTCTTTGAGATACACCCATGAAATTACTCAAACCCTTTTAAACTTCTGCCTTAATACAGTAATAATCAGGACTGTTTTTCAGGTCCTGGAGACATTACATTGGGAACTAAAATAATGCAAAGTATTACTCCTTTAATTCACCTTTATTTTCCTCTTCTGAATTTTTATTTTCAATCCAAACGCGAATTTTAGTAAAAGGCAATTTTAAAAGTTTTCCGATTGTCAATTCTTTTTCATCAGGATAGACTGCAACTCCTGTTATAATTTCATTCTGTTTCACATTTAATTTTATGGTCTTGTGTAATCTATCCCAAAAAGAAAAAATAATAGAAAAATTGCTATCCGTTTCTCTTTTTTTCATAGAATGATGAATACCATGCATTCGTGGGGTTACCAAAATTTTATTCAATATCTTTTCAAAACGGAAAGGAATTTTCATATTGCTGTGTTGAAACTGATTTGATGCATCAAAAACAATTTCATAAATAAGGACCATCAATGGTGAAATTCCTATTAAAATAACAAATACTCCCCGAAAGAAAACAGAACCAATAAATTCACCAAAATGAAAACGAAAAGCAGTCGTAATATCCAGATCAAGATCGGTATGATGCACCAGGTGAAACCGCCACATTAAGGGCATTTTATGTAGTACAATGTGCCATAGATAATTGCTATAATCCAGCAAAATAAATGCTATCAAAGCTTTCAACCATGCAGGGGCGTTGTACAAATAATTTAAACCAAATTGCCATTGTTCATTTTTATACGCCAGCCACACCATAAACGGGATAAATACAAGGCGAAGAAGCACAAAGGATGGAATAGAAACTCCAAAATTAATGATGATTCTTTTCCATCGATTTTGCACCCTTTTTCTTAATTGAAATTTTGATTCAAGAAGAAAAAGAATAATAAAAAGGGTGACCAGTAATACAGAGCCATAATTATCAAAAACAGAATGAATTATCTTCATGTATTTCTTATTTGAGCTTTTTAATTTTAGCCTTCAGTCTTTAGCTTTTCAAGCTTTTTCTTTTATTTTTTCCAAAGTAGAATAAATTCCATAAGCAACCAATATGGCAATAAAAATATACACCCACACCGGGATATTTTTGCCCGCAATAATAAGATAAAGATAAGCGGATATGAAAAAGAAACCTGTAAGCAAAGCCGGAAGCACAAAGGGTTTTTTGTTCCTGATATTTTTAATAGTCCGATAAAGCGAAAGAAAAAAGAAAGGAATAACACCCAGGTAAATACCACCAAATAAGTAAGGATTCACATTGTATTTTTCGCCGAGGCTGAAAAACCATTCCTTAAATGTTTCCCACCATTCCATCAACTAAAAATTTTAAAGGCGGTTTGCAATAATGTTTTAATCGTGTTTATCAAACTTTCTTCTTTATGTTTTGCAAGGATTTGTTGATTAATGCGCGAAGCAACGGAAATCATCTTCGCATACTGGTCATTGTCCACTACCAAAATAATCCTAACACAGGTCTGCCGGAACCTGAATCGATAATAATAATGTCAGAGATTATTTTTGTCATTTTTATAAAAATGAAGTTATATAAAACTTGTATCCTTTCGATTAATATTAAATGTAAACTATATCAAATAACTACCTTTAAACATAAATAGTCTTAAAAAACTAAAAACCTTACAAATAAAATTGTCAAATTATGAAGCATCCCTTAAAAACCGGATTTATCGGTGGTTGCCTGGGCGCTATTGTTTTAGCCATAATTTCTTACTTAATGCAAGCCGCAGGTAAAGGCGTACCTCCATTTGTATCAACGTACCGTGCTACCATTGGCTCTCATCCGGCTGACCAGATAGTTGCTCTGATTCTTTTTATCATTAGCGGTGGAATTTGGGGTTTAATTTTCACCTGGATGGTAAAGAGACCTACCATTTTAAAAGGAATTTTATTTGGCTTGTTGCCCAACTTATGGCTTTGGATAGTTGTTAATGGTGTACTTGGCAAACCTTTATTCAATGGCTTTAGTTTGATGGGTATTCTTGGCCCTGTTATTTTCAATATGCTTATCTGGGGCAGTATTCTCGGCTGGTATGCTTCCAGGAAACTGAAGACTTCTGTGTCGTGATCAAAGCCTGGTTTTATGAATTCGTTTTTTATGCTGTTTTAATAAAGTAACTCTAAAATAGAACTTTTTTGATTTTTTAAATTGAAATTGACTGCCAGATTTTGCAAGGCATAAGAATAGTATCAAATTATAATTCAACCCAATTAAACTAAAAGGTTGCCAACTTTTAAAAAGCTAGCAACCTTAAATCATTTTAAAAACCAAACCTTTTGCAATCTTTCGCAAAGATTATTTATACTATTCAATCAGTTTGGTGATTATTTGTGTTCCGCTGTGCAATGTTTTATGAACGGGGCATTTCTCGGCTATTTCAAGCAACCGCTTTTTTTGGTCATCAGAAAGCAAACCTTCAAATTTAATTTTCCTGGTAAACGTATCTATTTTTGCAGAATCACTCTCACAACTTTCGCAATCTAAAGCGTAATCCTTGTTGTGATTTATATGAACAGTAACATTTAAAACTTCCCATTTTTTTCTGCGTGCATACATTTGAATAGTCATGGCGGTACAGGCTGCAAGTCCCGCTGAAAGATATTGATAGGGTGAAGGTCCAAAATTATTTCCACCATCATCTGTTGACTCATCAGCGATAAAATAATGGTCGCCTAACTTTAAATGTGTCGTAAATTTATCTTCTAAACTGGCAGCTACTTCATTTGCAGATAACAATTCTTCCTCTGCCGGAATTTCAACATACCTCGAAGCCCATACGGCAATAACATTTCCGACGTATTGTGAATCTGCTTTTTTGGAAAGCAAATGATCTGCTCCGTCAAGCGATACAAAACTTTTTGGATGGCGGCCGGCTTTGAATATTTCTTCTGCATTTTTTATTCCTACTATAGTGTCCTGCGGAGAATGAAGTATAAGCAGCGCTTTCCCAAACTCGCTGACTACTTCTGTGAGAGGTTTGTCTTTTAGGTCGTCCAAAAACTGTTTTTTGATCGTAAAATCTCTTCCTGCCAGGTTCACTACGGCTTTCCCGTTTTGGATGATTTCCTGCGCACTGCTTTTCAACAGATGCATAATGTGTGAAGGATTACTGGGTGAATTGATAACTGCAACCGCTTTTACAGATTTAATTTTTGCTGCGGCAAATATAACCGCGGCACCACCCAGAGAATGCCCGATTAATAATGTGGGAGCTATGTAATTTTCCTTTAAAAATGCCGCGGCAACTATGAGGTCGTCCACGTTTCCTTAAAAATTGGTGTTTTCAAAATCACCATCGCTTTCACCCAGTCCTGTAAAGTCGAAACGAAGCACACCAAAGCCTGCATTGGTGAGAGCCCGCACTATATTTCTGATGGCAGTCAAGTTTTTGTTGCAGGTAAAGCAGTGTGCAAATAGGACGAAGTTATGTGGTTGTCGGGTTTTCGGAAGCTCCAAACGTCCGGAAAGAAGTTCTTCACTTTTATTTTTAAAGGATACTTTGAGAATATTCATCTTTTTAAAATACTATTTTTTGTGAATTATAAAAAAGGCTCTTGTGGAAGTTACATAAAAAGGAAGTAGTAGCGATTGGACAGGTACGCCATGCAAACTTTACCCCGCTGCAGGTAACCAAATAATTGCTGTTTTTATTTTACCTATTTCTATTCGTGAAAGATCTGTTTGATATTTTTGGATCCCAAAAAATATAAGCAATATCCGAAGAAAAAGTTTAAAGTATTTCCAATAATCAAATATGTGTGCATTTCAAATTGTCCCGGGTTGGTGTCTCCACCAACCCGGGCGACGCACCGTGGGCGGTGTCCCCACCGCCCACTTTCAACGCGACGATGCGACATATTGAAATGCAGCCACCAATTATCCTTGTTATCATAGAAAGAACGGATATTTTCATTGTGTTTTATAAGAATTGCTTCAATGTACTTATTACTTTGATTTCCTATTTTCAGCAAAATTATTTTAGGTGGGTAGCCTTTAAGATTAAGCAGGTTAACAAAGTCATCATCATTGGTTACAATTATTAATTTATTTGTCAGTGCATATTTCCAAATATCATTATCGGATGCAGGAATTTTTAGACGGATATAATCAACATGAAAGCAATCTTCAAAATGAGATTTTAATTTGGTGCATAATCACCATGAGATATTTGCATCTAATAACATTTTCATTAAGCCGCAATAATATTTATCATGGATTCTCTATTGTCAGCAAACATGTTCCGGGGAAATGATTCCGTCACTATTTTTCAAGTGAGCCAATTGTTGATTTTGGAAGAAAAGAAGGACCGAAAGTATTTGTGCTTATTGTAAAAAAAGGATTGCAGTAAATTCTTCTTATGGTTAATGAACAATTTGCGGACTGTGACGTATTCCCAGCAATTTTTTAAGATAGAATATTGAAATGAAAATCAATAAAATTATCAACTGAGCAGCATAGGTTTCCAAAGTAGGATAAATACCCAGGACGTTCGAATGGAAATTAAACGGAATCCCGGTAACAGATACCCACCCGCCTTCCTGGAATGCATGAACTCCCTGCCCGGCAAGTACTACAGCAAATATCAAAATAACAATGGATGAATACTTAAATAGTTTTTGAATAGGAATCTTAACAGAGAATTGTACCAGCAATTTAGAAATGACAATCACCACTATTATAGATGAAAGCGCCCCCATCCAAATACCATTCTTGCTTCCTTCATCTACCTGCATCTGCAGCGATGAGAGAAAAAGAACCGATTCAAATGCTTCCCGAAAAACGACAATAAACGAAATAAATGCCAGCCCGATCATTTTTTTATTATCAAGTAATTTGGTCACCCGCACTTCTACAAACTGTTTCCATTTTTTTGCTTCCGTTTTATCATGCAACCAAAAACCCACATATAGCAGAATAACCACCGCCATTAATGAGCCTATAGCCTCCATCGCTTCCCGGTATTGAGCTCCAAAAGAAATGAGCCATCCTGTTAGAAACCAACTCGCAATACCAATAATCACTGCTGATATCCATCCATAGTGAACCCACTTGATAGCGTCCTTTGCCTTTAGTGATTTAAGAAGGCCAAGAATCGTAATAATAATAAGTACGGCCTCCAGTCCTTCACGTAATAATATAGATGCAGCTATCAGAAAAGAAAACCAGAATGAATAGGTCTGTCCATCTATCAATACCATTGCTTTTCTAATACTCACTTTAGCATCCTCAATTTTTTGCTCTACTTCGGTGGCTGGTTTGTGTGCTTTAAAGGCAGACCTCACCGCATTCATTTTACTTTCGAGTTCAGGCACTATAGAGCCATCAGTCGCCATAAGTTGATGTTCTACAGGCTCTATTCCTTCCAGGTAGGCAAAGATTGCTTTTTGCTCAGCTTCGGAAGTTTTATGTTTTTTATAAAGAGCAAGGGCATCATCCAGATAAGAAAGAGTTATGCTCAAAGAGTTCTTTTCATTTCGGGAAGGACTATGCAAACGGATGGCAGCGAGCATCTCTCTACTATGATCCTTACCTGATTTCCCCAACAGTTCCTTATCCGAAAGTTGTGAGATATCTGAAAGTGAAATATTCCCTTTAGATTGGTTGAATAGTTTTTCAAAAGAAGCAGTGTTGCCGGCAGGTTCCTCTTGAAACGGCAAAGATTTTATATAGAAAGCTATATCCCAGAGTTCCTTATCAGATAATTCATCATAAGCCCTCATGCCGGTACCTTTTATTCCAAGTCTTGCTGTATTGAATATCTGTAACGGAGGAATAAATTGCATAAAGGAATCACTCAAAAAACTTAGCGGACGTGGTGTAAAAGAAGCTGAAAGAGGTCCGTCACCTGCTCCTTTATCACCATGACAAGATTGACAATTGGCGCTATAAAGTACTCTCCCTTTACT
>JBBSSE010000069.1:0-10004 GCA_038242375.1 Chitinophagales bacterium | reverse complement strand
TTTTCCGGTTACTTTCGCTGTAGATGCACCACTAAGCCTGGCATCCATATCATTAATATCCATTTTGCCTTTTAATTCACAAGCGCCCGAAAGATTGAGCCTTAATACATTTGATTGAAGCGTTTCCTGAATATTAAAATCGCATGCTCCGCTACCCTCAATGCTTTGAAGGCTTTTAAAAGAAACATAAGCGCGTAAATTTCGCTTCTCGTTCATGCTATAGGATTTTGAATTGTATGAAATGACCAATATCCCATTTACAATACGGGTATCAATATCATCTTTCATTTTTTGACTGGAAGCACTTATTGCCAGGGCATTTTCACTGGATTGAGAAAGATAGACATCAATGCCTCCGGAGACTTTAATTCCCCAAAAATCTCCTACATTTCTGACTTCTGCATTTTTATCATTGATGATAGTTTGCCCAAAAGAACTTGTAAAAAATGCGGTGAATAGGAAGGCGAAAAAGTATTTCATTTATATGAATTTAAGTATTGAATTCTGTTTAAAGAACGGATTTAAGGTGATTGTTGTCATTGTAACGCTACAGGTGTGAAAAAGTTACAATTTTTTTTAGTTAATTTTTTCTACACTATATTTGCCGAATAAATTATTTACCCGGGGTGCATTCGCCGGTCTGAAGTAAAATCAGATTGTCAGAATTGCTGAGAAAATACCCGTTTACCTGATCAGGATAATGCCTGCGAAGGGAGGAAAATTGCTTTCTACAGCCTTCTTTTTCATGCATTGTATTGGTCAATAAAAATACCATTATGAAAAAGATTTCTTTTGTTCCCATGTTTTGTTTCCTGATTACCGGTGCTTATGCCCAGAGTTCGTTGCAGAAAAAACTTTCCGACACTTTAATGTTGGAAAATATTGAATTGACCTCTATACGCGCTGCGGATAAAGCTCCCTTTACAAAAACAAATTTAAGTAAGCAGCAGATCGAAAAGGTAAACCTGGGCCAGGATCTCCCGTTTGTATTAAATAATACTCCCTCTGTGGTTGTAAGTTCCGATGCAGGAAATGGCGTTGGTTATACCGGTATCCGCATCCGCGGCTCTGATGCCACGAGGATTAATGTTACGCTAAATGGAATACCGTATAATGATGCGGAAAGCCAGGGTGTATTTTTTGTGAATATGCCGGATATTTCCTCTTCTGTTAATTCAATACAGATACAGCGAGGTGTTGGTACCTCTTCCAACGGTGCCGGAGCTTTTGGTGCCACCATTAATTTGTCCACCAACGAAGTAAATAAGGTCAAATACATGGAAATCAATAATAGCTATGGCTCTTTTAATACCTGGAAAAATACAATTAAAGCAGGTTCTGGGTTATTGGGAAATCATTTTGTAATTGACGGCAGATTTTCAAGAATCACAAGTGATGGATTTATTGATCGTGGCTGGTCAGATCTGAATTCCTATTTGGTCAGTGGCGCTTATATTGATGAAAAAAGTTCGCTGCGATTTAACCTGATTGGTGGAAAAGAAAAAACCTATCAATCATGGGGTGGGGTGCCGGAAGACATGTTAAAAACGAACCGCCGGTATAATCCCGGAGGAACGGAAAAGCCCGGGGAGCCTTATGATAATGAAACGGATAATTTCATCCAAACACATTACCAGTTGTTTTATAACCGGAAAATAAATTCCTTCTTTGGTTATAGCGCGGCAGTTTATCTAACCCGTGGAAAGGGCTATTATGAAACCTATAAAGCCGGTCAGAAATATAGTAAATATGGTTTGCCTGATGTGGTTATCGGAGGTGAAACAATTAAAAAAACAGACCTTGTCCGTCAAAAATGGTTGGATAATTATTTATATGGGACCATTCTTTCTCTTCAATATAAAAGAAATAAAACTGACCTCACTTTTGGAGGTGGTTGGAACCAGTATAATGGTGGACATCACGGAATTATTAAGTGGGCCGAGAAGGGGGGTGTTCCCGTAGATTACCGTTATTATGATAATCCCGCTACAAAAGATGATCTGAATAGCTATGCTAAATTAATGCAGTCATTGGGCAATGGATTCACAGCGTTTTTAGATGCGCAGGTGAGATTCCTGAAATATGATATCAATGGCTTTAGCGATAATCCTTCTATTCACCTAAAGAAAAATTATACCTTTTTTAATCCGAAGGCAGGAGTATCATATAACAAACAGAATTACCAGGTGTACATGTCCCTTTCTGTAGCTTCTCATGAGCCAAACCGGGATGATTACGAATCCGGTGCATTGCAGATTCCTTCACCCGAAAAACTTTTTGATTGGGAGTTGGGTTTTGAAAAAAAAGACAGTAAAATAAATTATGGCGCTACTTTTTATTATATGGATTACAAGGATCAGTTAATCAATACCGGGAAGATAAATGATGTGGGTGCCTACACAAGGGTAAATACTCCTAAAAGTTATCGCGCAGGAGTAGAATTGGAAGGAGATGCGACTTTCACAAAATGGTTAAATTTATCCGGAAATATTGCTTTCAGTAAAAATAAGATTAAAGAATTTACCGAATCCATTGATAATTATGATGATGCTTCCGGCCTGCAGAAAGAGAATCGTTTTAAGAATACAGATATTTCTTATTCACCGAATACAGTTGCGGCAGCTTCTCTGAACTTTATTCCTTTTAAAGAAGCAGCGATCAGCTTGCAAGGGAAATATGTAAGTGATCAATTCCTGGATAATACATCCGATAAAAACAGGTTGCTTCCTGCTTATTATGTGCAAAATGTGCGTTTAATGTACACGTTGAAAGGAAAATCCCTGAAGAATGTTGATTTTATATTCCAGGCAAATAATGTATTTGATAAAAAATATTCCGGGAATGGCTATACTTATAATTACATTTCCGGCGGAGAATTAAGTGTCAATAATGTTTATTTCCCGATGGCGGGGATTAATTTCATCGCAGCAATTAATGTGAAGTTGTAATCTTTATAAACGATTATTTATTCAAGTGATCTCATAAAAAAAGGGTTGTCTACATTCAAGTTGACAACCCTTTTTCTTATTGAATGATTTGTAAATTTTATTCTTCAAAATTTTCCTTCCAGGCATTCACTCCACCTTCGAGGTTTTTAACATTGGTGAATCCCATCTGTTCCAGAACAAGAGATGCCATCATACTTCTTTGTCCGCTGCGGCAATAGCAAATGACTTCCTCATCTTTAAGGTCATCAATTTCTTCTGTTTCCATACCCTGGATTTTATTTAGCGGCAGAGCAATTCCACCGATATTAAATTCAGCTACTTCCGCAGGTTCTCTTACATCGATCAGGTTAAGATTTTCTCCTTCGTCCCTTCTTTTTTTTATTTCGTGACAGGTAATTGTTTTCATAATTTGGTTATTATTTTTAATATTCGTATTCTTTTTTAGGTTGCGAATCCATTGGTTTTTGCGTTGCCGGAACGCTGTCTACAACCGGGCGCTCTAACTGTATCCAGATGTCCATCGTCTGGCCTGGTTGAATAAATCCGGGTGTGCTATCAAAGTTTAAAACATCCGGGTTTTGCTTATACACAAATGCATTTGCTGTATCTGAAATATTTCCGGTAGTTAATATAGCTGCAAGGATAATGCCTTTTTCATTTAGAATTTCCCTTGCTTCGGTTACAGTACTTCCAATCAAATCGGGAACTTTTATCCAGATTTCCTGCAGGCCCGCGCCTACCA
This sequence comes from Chitinophagales bacterium, assembly GCA_038242375.1. Lineage (GTDB taxonomy): Bacteria > Bacteroidota > Bacteroidia > Chitinophagales > Chitinophagaceae > Ginsengibacter. The sequence goes on along the minus strand of JBBSSE010000069.1, from coordinate 6,314 downwards.
CAAGATCAATCTTAGATCCCCATTTTAATTTTGTACCGGACTCAATTCTTTTACCATTATAGAGTTGTTCCAGTACAGAACCTTTCATGAAATCTGCACGCATGGTGGTATCACCGATCGCCAGGTTGTCTTTCTCTAATTTATTTAAAGCAAACCGATAGCTAAGACCTTCCAGTTTCGGCATGTTTACTAAAGGAAGAGAAGCGGGATTAATATTTAAAAAAACCGTTCTGTTTACTTTAACCGTTGCATCGGCATCAGGTAATTGTTTTTTTACCGTGTACATTGGTGTTCCTTCACTGTAGGCAGAATCGGTGATCACCACTTCAAAACCTTCTTTTTCCAGAAGTTTTAAAGCGTCATCTACTTTCAACCCGGTGACGGAGGGCACTTTTAAATGACTGCCATGGTGAGTAAGCCAACCGAGAGATTGGAAAAATAAGAAACCAACCAATGCAATTAGTAATATGGCGAATAGAAGGTTGACGAAAAAAGATTGTCTTGCTATGAATTTGAACACGTAAAATGTATATGTGAATAATGATTGGGATGCAATTTAATAAAATTATGCAGTTAAACATTCCTCAATGAGATCTGTATAGAAATCCATGGCTTTTAATCCCATTGCTCTCAATTGCTGTGGAACCAAACTTGCCTCTGTTTGTCCGGGAACTGTGTTGATTTCAAGCATAAATGCTAATTTTTTCTCATCATCGTAGATAAAATCAATCCGGATAATTCCTTTGCAATTAAAAATTTTATAAATTTTGATTGCTTCCTCTTTTATTAGTTCCTCCACATCTTTTTCTATTTCAGCAGGAGTTATTTCCTGGCTGGCGCCTAAATACTTTGCCTCAAAGTCAAAGAATTCGTTTTCAGTAATAATTTCAGTAATTGGAAGAGCGGTTATTTTATTTTTGGCTTTATATACACCAATTGTCAATTCTCTTCCTTTGATAAATTCCTCCACTAAAACCTGGTCATCTTCCTTAAAAGCTTTGGCAAGAGCAGTTGTAAGATCAGCGCCACGCGCATTTACCCGGCTTATTCCTAAGCTAGATCCACCATTATTGGGTTTTACAAAAACAGGAAACTGAAGATGTTTTAAACTTTCCTCCGTATTACCTTCATTATTTTTAAATAACAATACCGAATTCGCTACATTGATACCGCTAAAAGCTGCCACAGCTACGGTGTATCTTTTATTGAAAGTCAGCGCTGAAACTGCGCAATCGCAGGAGGTGTAAGGAATGCCCATAATGTCTAAGTATCCTTGTAATTTACCATCCTCGCCCGGAGTTCCATGTATGCCAATTAAAACAGCATCAAAGGTTATTTTTTCTTTTTCTAAGGTTAGAGAAAAATCATTTTTGTCAATTTCGAATTTTTCTCCGGAAGGAGAATCGTAAAACCATCCTCTCGGAGTCAGGTCAATTTTATAAAAATCAAATTTTTGGGTATTTATATTCTTTTCAATCGTTATTGCGGATTTATAGGATATTTCAGCCTCGCCGGAGTATCCACCGGTCACAAATGCAATTTTGGGTTTCATTATTTCGTTTAAAATTTGGAGGTGAAATTAGAATTTATCATTGATTTGGAGAAATTCCTGCGTTACTTGTATTTAGTACATATCTCCATGGACCATTTCCCCTTTTCTTCCAAATATTTGTATAGGTTCCCTGGTAAGTAATTTCTGCTGTTTTTAAACTATACACACCATAAGTAAATCCCAGTTCCCCGGAGTTTGCGATCATCCCGCCCTTCGGCTCCCAGCTTAATTCATAATCCTCATCTGCCAAAGTGCTTAAATAATCCACCGCTGAAGCACCTGTGATCGGCAAAAAATCAGGCCTTAATAATACTCCTTCATCACTCATATATTCGAGGTAAGCTTTTTTGATGCCGATATGTTTGCTCATGTCGGAGAATTCCTTATCAGCCTGAAGCACTTCGCTAATATTTGAGGGCGTTGTATCACTTCCCGGAGGAGTAAGTAAATCGCAGGATACTAAAAATAATAAGCTTACAAAAAAGAGAAAAGAGAAAGGGCGGATTTTCATAAACACTTTTTATGGTCTATTAAAAAAAAGGCGAAAGTATTTATTCAATACCCTCGCCATTGAACGGGAAATATCACCCGCGGATCAGGCGTTGCAGCCTTATGAAGTTTATAAATGCATCTTATCTTTTTTCGCTAACAATTCTGCAATCGTTTCCTTGTACATCTCATCCGGAACGCAACAATCAACCGGGCAAACGGCTGCACATTGCGGTTCCTCATGGAAACCCTGGCACTCCGTACATTTATCGGGTACAATATAGTAAACATCTGTTGAAATTGGAGCATTTCTTTGGTCAACAGTCATGGTTGATCCATCCATGAGCGTCATGGAACCTTTAACATTGGTGCCATCCATGATTGCCCATTCTACACCACCTTCATATATTGCATTATTGGGACACTCCGGTTCACAGGCGCCACAGTTAATGCATTCTTCTGTAATTATTATGGCCATTTTATTTAAATTTTAAGTGTTCATTTTAGCTGGGAAATATTTCCGAATTTTGCCCAGATTTAAATTACAAATATAAACAGTTAATAGCTAACGGAATTTATGAATTTAGAAGAAAGAACATCTTTGTTACGGAAACTCGCTCTATACCTCGATAACAAGGATAATAAGGAATTAAATGAAGTAAAACAAACCGCCTTCGAAAAGAATAAGTGGTTCACGATTGAATTTATAAACCTGGCTCTAAAGAATATTGTCACTCAATACCTTGATGAAGAGAAATTAAGGTCATGGGTAGAACATTATCGCCTCGACAATAATGTGTCACCGAAAACAATTGGTGTAGTGATGGCCGGAAATATTCCACTGGTAGGGTTTCACGATTTCCTGAGCGTTTTTATATCCGGGCACCACCAGCATATAAAGCTTTCGGAAAAAGATGAGGTTTTGCTAAAGCATATTTTAGAAGTAATGACACAGTGGAACCAGGAAGTAGCGGATGTGGTAGAAGTAATGCCGATGTTAAAAGGATGCGATGCCTACATTGCAACAGGTAGTAATAATTCATCGAGATATTTTAATTATTATTTTGGAAGATTTCCTTCTGTGATCCGGTCAAATAAAACATCGGTTGCGGTCTTGGATGGCACTGAAACGCCGGAGGAATTGGCTTTACTTGCAGACGATGTGTACACGTATTTCGGTTTAGGATGTAGAAATGTGACGAAAGTTTACGTTCCAAAAGGATATGATTTTATTCCATTGATTGAAGCTTTTAAGAAGTACGATTATTTTGCTGATCATACGAAGTATAAAAATAATTACGATTATAACCTGGCTCTTTTTCTTATGAACAATCATTTTTACATGTCAAATGAAAGCATTGTATTAAATGAAAACGACAATATATTTTCAGCCGTAAGTGTACTGCACTATTCCTTTTTTGAAGATAAAAAGTTGATTGACCAGGGATTATTGGGATTGGAAAATGTTCAATGCATTGTAGGTCATGGGCATCTACCTTTTGGTTCCTCACAAGTTCCATCCTTATTTGATTACGCTGATGGAATTGACACGGTGCAGTTTTTATTGAGCTTGTAATAAATATTGAGGGTGATTTGGCTCAAAATAGTATGGATTTTAAAATTAATTAATCAGAAAATTAAATAAAAGAATGCAGCAAATTAATTGGGGAATGATTGGATGTGGAGATGTGACTGAACTGAAGAGTGGTCCGGCTTTTAATAAAGTTCCAAATTCAAAATTAGTTGCTGTTATGCGGCGGGATGCTGTTAAAGCCGCTGATTATGCTGCCAGGCATTCAGTTCCGAAATGGTATTCAAACGCGGACGATCTGATAAATGATCCGGAGATAAACGCCGTGTATATCGCTACGCCGCCATCTTCTCATCTTGAATTCGCGGAAGCTGTATTGAAAGCAGGAAAATTTGTTTACGTAGAAAAACCCATGACAGTCGATCTGGAATCTGCAAGGAAGTTAAAAAAACTGGTAGAGAAATATAAGGGGAAATTATCTGTAGCGCATTACCGGCGAGGGCAAACTCAATTTATAGAAATTAAAAGATTGATCGATGAGGGTACACTTGGAGAAATTAAATTAGTGAACCTTCGTTTTTTACGGCACAATGTGACGGCCGAAAAGATGACCATTTCGAAATATGCCTGGCGGGTAGATCCTGCAATTTCCGGAGGTGGTTTATTTTATGATATTGCGCCGCATCAATTGGATATGTTGGTCCATATTTTTGGAAAAGTAAAATTAGCCAATGGATTATCAGCGGGCACCAATAAATTATATGCCGCGGCTGATAATGTTTCCGGAAATATGCTTTTTGAAAATGGTGTATTTTTTAATGGAATCTGGTGCTTTGATATTGGCCAAAATGAAGTCGTGGATTATTGTGAAATCATCGGGGAGAAGGGTAAAATGGAATTCGCCTTTTTTGACAGGCAAGATGTTACGATTACAAAAGACGGTAAATCTGAAATACTTCCTTTTACCAAACCCGTACATGCGCAACAACCACTCATTGAAAAGATAGTCAATTACTTTTTGGACAGGGGAGAAAATCCGTGCAGTGTGGAAGATGGAGTAGTGGTGATGGAATTAATGGAAAAAATAACTTCCCCCATTTCCAATTCTTAAAAGAATAGAAAACGGGGGAAGTGGAATATTAAAATATCTTCTCAAAGCTGGCTACGACTCCTTTAATGACAGAAGAACTGAATCCACGATGCTCCATTTCGTTCAATCCCGCTATAGTGCAACCTCTTGGAGTAGTTACTTTATCTATTTCAGCTTCAGGATGTGTCTGTGTATTTAATAGTAATTCCGCCGCGCCCAATATAGTCTGCGAAACGATGAGTGAAGCCTGTGCGGCACTGAATCCGATCTCAATTCCACCCTGGATACTTGCACGGATATAGCGCATCGCAAAGGCGATTCCGCATGCTCCGGACACCGTCGCTGCATTCATCAGGTTCTCTTCCAAAAAGATGACTTTTCCTAATGTTTCAAAAAGAGATTTTACCGTAGCTGTTGATTTTCCATCTACACCGTTCCCACAAATACAGGTCATGCTTGCCTGAATGCTGATAGCAGTATTTGGCATTGCGCGGAAAAGAATCGCCTTATTTTCTATCCATTGATTCAGTTCGTTCAGGGATATTCCCGTAATGGTACTGATGACAATTTGTTTTTTATTAAAATCAAGATTGTTTAAAATTTCCTGGATCTGGTAAGGCTTCACAGCAAGTATAATAATGTCGGCATTTTTTATTGCTTCTTTATTATCATTTAATACCCGGACACCCTTGTCCGCAAGATGTTGTAAGGTTTGCGTATTTCGTTTCGTGACGGTGAGGTTTTCCGCTTTTATATAGTTTGCCTTTAATAATCCTTCTGCCATGGCTGTGCCCAGGTTTCCTCCGCCGATAATGGTGATATTTTTCATTCTTTTATAATTTGAATGGTTGTAAAATTTTTATGTAAACGTTTTTTTTGGAATTATTCACTGATAGGTGATCGCGAAATCATACTGCCTATCAGCATCCGGGAACGGGAGAAGTAACGGGCATAGGGAAATTGCACATAGTTGAAAATGTGCGTCCGTGTAAAGATGTACTATGGTTTGCCGTTGTGTTCATTTATTTCGTTGATCAAATATAGGGTGTTGAGATTTAAGGACAAATATTTTTTTGCTGACTACGAAAACACAAAGTAAACAATAGGATACCACTAAGGCACGAAGGACACAAAGGGAAGAAAGGAATACTTCTTAAGCCCTTTACCACAAGAAAGAAGGAAAAAATAGAATACCACTAAGACACCAAGAACACGAAGGGAAAAACGAAGTTTTTCTCTTCCTCCATCTTCTTCGTGCTCTTTGTGACTTTCTGGTTAAAATAGTTTTTCTGGTAAAAAAATGTCTTCCCGGTTATACAAAAAAAACCCCTTTGCATTCTCACACAAAAGGGTTTCTTTCTAATTTTTATTAACTATCCCAAAGCATCTTTTTCCAATTTAAAATCATTCACTTCTTCCATGGTCAAGCCAAGTGCTTTTGCCACTCCTTCTCCATAAGCCGGATCTGCTTTGTAGCAGTTTCGAATGTGCCGTATTTGTATGAATTTTTGTGCCTGTCCGACTTCTGCGGCTGTATTGCTGAATAATAATTGCTTTTTCTCATCGGTTATCAGCCGGAAAAGATCTCCGGGTTGGGAAAAATAATCATTATCTACGCGGTGATCCCAGGCAGTTGCATCGCCATGAATGGC
>JBBSSE010000068.1:0-10006 GCA_038242375.1 Chitinophagales bacterium | reverse complement strand
GGAAGAACCATTTCCCCTGCCAGTCCGCCAAAACGTACTTTTCGCGTATCAAATATAAAACAGAGCCGCTCCTCATTTCCGGATTTTCCTTCCGTTACATCCGTGAACATATATTCATAATGGCTCCCTAAAATACTCATGAGTTTTTTCAAAGCAGCCAGGTCTTTACGAACTTCCTGAACAGCAATAATATCAAAACGGGAAATGATTTCTGCGATGTAATAATAGGATTCAGCCCTTCGTCCTCCATATTTTGTTGTTCCGAATTCGCGGATATTCCAGGTCGCCATCAACAGATTGCTATCCAGATGCTTTTCCGGAATTTCCTGTGTAAGCTGTTTACGGAGTTTAAGCAGATTACGCAATGTTCGTTGCCCTTCGGGTGTAGAGAATTTAATATTTTGATAGAATGGCATGAAATGAAAATAAGTTGAACAATAATATTATTATCTCTTTAATTAATGGAGGTTTTCGCTAACAAACGCACTATAAGTTGCTGATGCACTTCCTATATTTAAGATGAAAATATACATACCTTAAAGTTCCTCTTTTAGTACGACTGTTTTACTGTTATCATCGTAAACCCTGTCTATCAATAACTTTCTTGGATCAATGCCCGCTCTTGCCGGAAGTGAATCTACTGTAAATTTAAACGACATTTCAGGTTGATCAATTTTCACCCTTTTCTGAAACATTAATTTTTTCTCATCAGCATCAGAGAATAGCCCGATATCAATCCAGTCGTTTATGGGAACCCGTGTTTCATTTCCAATAGTGTCGGCTCTCATTTTTTCGGAAGAAACTTTTAAACTAATTAAATATTTACCATCTTTTGTTTTTTCATAAGTAGCTTCTTTCATCCGGTTATCGTACAAAGTTATTTCCTTAAACCAATCTGTAATCAGGTACTTCAACGAATCCGGAACCTGTGGGTCCAGGTGTTTTAAAAAGTCAAGAGAAGTAGGGTAGGGTGTTTTATAGCGATATTCATCCAGAAAATTACGTAAGGCTGTGTTCATTTTATCTTCTCCAATATAATCCTGCATGGCATATAATACGACACTTCCCTTGCCATAGTGAATGTATGTTTGGTTTTCTACTTTATACAGAGGCAATTCTTTATCTTCTTCACTGCTTCTTCCGCGTAAATACCTGTCATGGTCGTATTTTAAGAATTTCCGCATTTTCATAGGATCTTTGGTCAAGCTTTTCATGGTCATCAATGAGGAATATTCAGCAAAACTCTCACTTAGCATGGTAGCGCCCTGCATATTAGCCCCTACTACCTGGTGCGCCCACCACTGATGGGCCATTTCATGTGCAATTACTGCATCTACAACGTTATTATCATTTTCATTTTCAAGATTGATTATAAAACCGATCGCTTCGGAATAAGGCATCGTTCCGGGGAAAGCCTGGGCAAAGCTTGCATATCTTGGAAATTCAATGATCCTGCATTGTTTGTGGTAATAAGGGCCAAAGTTTGTGGTGTAATATTCCAATGATCGCTGAACAGCATCAAGCATCCTGTTCACATTTACCTTGTGTTTTTTATCATAATACACTTCAATGTCCACATCTTTCCATTTTCTTCTTGCTACGACATAGCGGGCGGAAATAAATGAATAGAAATTTTGTGAGGGATGATCTGCCTTATAGTGGTAATAATTCCTGCCATTTTCTACCCATTCTTTGGTGAGCGATCCGGGAGCAACAGCTATTTGGTCAGCGGAGGTAGAAATAGTTGTTTCCACATTTATATAATCTGAAAGGCCTTCCGTAAGATAATTTTTCAGACATTTTGTGGTACAATTTTCTTCCAGTTCCGGCATCCTATCTTTGGGACCCAGCCCGTATTTCTTCCGTTTATTTTTGTCACTTAACTCCAACCTGGAATTATAACCAATGTAGGGAAGGATATCAAAATTATTCAGGAAAGTGCCATTTTTTACAATGTTTGTATTTCCGGCTGAATTTTCAAATCCTTTGGAAAGAAAGGAGGTTTGAACTTCCGCATTGATCACCTCTCCTGGTTGCATCGGTTTATTTAAGGTATAAATAAGGTATCCGCTATTTTTATCTTCAAATACAAGTCGTGAACCGGGAATGAGAATTTTCGTTTCCCACTTATCATTCGTGATGAAATGTATTGAATCAATCTCCAATGCTTCCTTATTGGTTAATTGGACAATTGCTTTTACCTCCACATGCCTGTCTTCAGGAAAAATATCAATCATATATTTTGCATCCGTGATTTTTGGAAGCAACACATTTTCATATTTTTTATAATTTTTTTCGTAATCAACTGCTTCTATATCTAATTGCTTACTGGTTTTATACGTATTAAGAACCTGGGTATTATAATAAATAAATCCGGCTGTAATGATCCAGAGAAGGGTAACAATTAAAAGAATTGGACGATAAATCCTTGGCAATTGCCTTTTACTTATCCTGATCTTTTCTTTCAGGGAACTCAACATTCCACGATTCCATAAAGCACTAGCCAGTAGGAGACAAATACCGGCAAAGAGGAGCCAGTAAACTTTAAACCAAAGGGCTCCCGTAAGACCTGGCCCAAAAGCATTCAGGTCTGAGTATAGAATGGAAGGGCCTTCACCAATCTGAAGCATATTGCTTTCAATATGAAAAATAGAAAGTATAAGCTGTGAGATGAATATAACAATAATAGAAACAAAGTATCCAACGTATTTGTTATTGACCAATACCTGGATAAAGATCATTATTCCGCTCACAATAATGAAATCCGGAAAACTGGAGTAGAGAAAGTCAAGTAAATAAACATTCAGTTCAATGCGGGTAAACCCATTGAATAATTGGTATGAAATACCACATAAAATGGAAAAGAAATAGATGACTGTGGTAGCTGCAATTAAAGCAGTTGCTTTGGCTGCTAAAGGAAGGAAAGAGCCATGAGGTGTGGCATCAATCACCTCGTTGATCTTGATCTCACGGTCACGCCAGACAAGCTCACCACTAAAAAATACCAGGATAATGATAATGAATAAACCTGACGAATCTTTGATGATATCAACCATCTTATAGGTCACAGGATACGTCTTCAACCCAAAATATTCGAATCCTCCCATGAAATTGGAAAAAAGAATAATGGCACTGAAAAGAAAAATAATTTTAAAAGTGACGCTTTTTAGTATGCTCCGGAAATTTATGCCGAAGAAGCTTTTAAATTGAAGCCAGCCCGTTTTTTGTGAAAAAGCAGGATGCAATACGGGTAAAGAAAACGTATCGGACTTACTATTTTTTATCCCTTTTACGGCCTTTACTTTTTTATTCTTTTCTTTAAAAGAAAAACTGAAATAAGAAAGTAAAAGAATAATACTTCCGACACCAATCCAAATCAATCTGTTCCATAGAAGCAGTCCATTTAACCCGGGACTTAGTGTATTTTTCTCTATAGTAGTGTAATACTTTGAGTAAATAGAATAGGAGCGAATCCCAAAAGAGTCACTCAAAGCAGCAGCAGTCTCATTTTCAATATCAGACATTAAAGTACCCGAAACAATGTAAGCCATAATGATAAGAAGTGCGCCCACAAACGAAACCACACTGCTTTTCCACCTGTTTGCCATTGCATATATGATTGTTCCTGCAAAAAACATATTGGGCAAAATGAACAGGAAATAATTATTCACGAAAGTTTTCAGGAAAAATTCACCATACCGGTCAGCATCTACCCAACCAAATAAAGGGGCCAATACAGAAGCAAGATAAATACCCAAAAAAACGCCTAGCATGGGTATTGTGGACAATAATAAGGCACCGAAAAATCTTCCAAAAAAATATCCTGCCTTGCTTATTGGAGCTGTAAATAAAATTTTATTAAAATCATTACTGTAATCTCTTAAAGCGGCATTGTTATAAAACGCTGTTGCGATCAGTAAGCCGAAAATGGAAATAATTGCTGTATAGATCGTAATAACATGTGGAGCATTTCTGTAAACATTTCCGACCGTGCCTCCGATAATTACACTGTCACTGGCACCGGCACCAAATACCAGCAGCGTGATAATTCCCAGGAATATATAGATAGAGGGTTGCTTAAGAACATATTTTAGTTCTGATAGAAAAAAGGTTTTGAACATAAAATGTCTTTATAAATTTATACCAATTGGTGGGTGGTGTTTATTTTTGAAAAGAAAACATCTTCCAGGTTCGGTTCGACTGCTTCAAAACCTTCACCCGGATGGATATCGCTTAAAACGTGTATCATAGGTTTTCCTCCTATCATCTTATTGGAAATAACGCCATATTTTCCGGCGTACACCGATAATTCCTCCCGCGTAATTATTTTCTGGTAAACTTTTCCGTCCAGTTCCTTCATAGCGTTTTGGGGGGAACCATGATAAACGATTTCGCCAAGATTCATAATTGCCATTTGGGTACATAATTCCCTTACGTCATCTACTATATGGGTGGACAAGATTACAATAACATCCTCGCTCACATCAGCCAGTAAATTGTGAAACCGGTTTCTCTCACCCGGGTCTAATCCTGCCGTAGGTTCATCTACGATAATTAATTTCGGATCGCCTATTAAGGCCTGTGCAATACCTATCCTTTGTTTCATGCCACCCGAAAACCCTTTGACACTTTTTTTTCTTACTGAATAAAGGTTCACTTTATCAAGAAGATATTTTATCAATTCACTTCTTTCTTTGGAACTGGTAATGCCTTTTAAAATGGCCAGGTGATCCATCAATTGTTCCGCAGTTATACGTGGATAGACTCCAAATTCCTGTGGCAGATACCCAAGAGTTTTTCTCAATTCCCCGGGTTGCTTAAAAATATCAATTTCATTAAGAAAAGCCGAACCGGTATCTGCTTCCTGCAGAGTAGCCAGCGTGCGCATAAGGGAAGATTTGCCCGCCCCGTTTGGGCCCAGCAATCCAAATAGTCCATTTTCAATTTCTATATTAATATCGATCAGCGCTTTCACTCCATTAGGATAGGTTTTGGAGAGATTTTTAATAACCAGTTTGTTCATTTGGTAGTAAATTTATTTTATCCGGGATATAAAAATTAGTCTTGTACAGCAGTTTTTTTTCGTATTTATTTTTTAAAAATAGGTTTTTAATAATAAAAAACAGGATTGTTCGGCTAATTAGAAATAAAAAGGGCATTTGTTTACCAGAGCAACAAATAAATAGTTCTTAAGCATTCATTTTTTTGTAACTCCGGATCTACTTACTTTATGTCAAAAATAAAGCTCCCTACCACCACATTGCTGTATCATAAATCCAGTTTTTTCATAGCCTCTAAAAAATTGCAAAAAATGAATGTATTAAAAAAAAACACCAGGGTGGAACCGGCGCACTTTGGTGTTAGTTTATTTCAGGCTACTGAAGTAACGGATCCACTATCAACACAGTATATCTTTATTTTTACTGGCATCTTCATTATCTTTTGGAAAATATTTTAAAGGAAAATTTTGTATTAATTTTTGAGGATCATTTCAGTCAAAAAGGTTAACTATGGCTATCAGAGTTGGTTTCAGCTGAACGATCGATGTATACAAGCACAGCAGCAAGCACTGTCTATAAGGATGTAATAAAAAAGTATAATCCTTATCTCGCAAAATATATAAATGTTACCCTAACTTAAAATACAAGGGATTTACTTAAGTAGAATACCAATAAATTTCAATCTCAAGAAAATAAAAATTTCATAACTAAAAATTGTCCACCATCAAAAAAATCTACAATCTTTGACGGATGAAAAAGAAGGTAGCAATCATAGGAGGAGGAACAGCAGGTTTGTTTCTCGCAGCATTTTTGAACACTGAACTTTACAATGTGACGATTTTTGAGAAAAAATCTTCTCCCGGACGCAAATTTTTAGTAGCTGGTGACGGAGGCTTCAACCTTACGCATTCTGAAGAACTTTCTACATTCAAATCAAGATATACGCCGGTTTCATTTCTGGATAATGCATTGGAGCATTTTAGCAATACTGACTTAAGAGCCTGGTTATTCAGTTTGGGAATTCCGACTTTTGTAGGTAGCAGTGGAAGGGTCTTTCCTGAAAAGGGGATAAAACCGATTGAAGTTTTGAAATGTATAGTAGGATATTTGATTGAAAAAAATGTCAAATTTGAATTCAAAAAAACTTTCACTGGCTGGGATAAAGAAAATTCTTTAGAATTCAATTCAAATGAAATTATAAAATCAGACTATGTCGTTTTTGCCTTAGGCGGTTCGTCCTGGAAAGTAACCGGGTCCGATGGTTCCTGGTTAAATGTATTTAATAAAAAGGGAATTGACACAGGTCCATTTCGATCTTCCAATTGCGCTTATAAAATTAAATGGGATGAAAAGTTTATCCAAAACCATGAAGGCAAACCACTAAAAAATATTTCCATCTCATTAAATAATAAAATTCAGAAAGGGGAAGCGGTCATTACAAAATTTGGAATAGAGGGCAATGCGATTTATGGATTAAGTCCTCAAATACAAGCAGCTTTAGCTTCACACAATGAGGTGGATGTTTATGTTGATTTTAAACCAACAGTCAATTTAGAAAACGTAATTGAAAAAATAACCCATTCAAAATCAACCCTCACGACTACCTTAAAAGAAAAAATAAAATTATCCCGTGCTGAAATAGACCTTCTAAAAATAACACGGACAAAAGAGGAATTCTTAGACATCCAAACTTTGGCTAAATTCATTAAACGATTCCCTTTAAAAATTCTCGATTCAGCCCCAATTGATGAGGCAATATCTACTTCCGGAGGAGTTGATTTAAATGCAATTGATTCCAATTTTGAATTGAAAAAAATAAAAAACCATTTCTGCATAGGAGAAATGCTTGATTGGGATGCGCCTACCGGTGGTTATTTAATTCAAGCCTGTGCAAGCACAGGTGTTTATTTAGCAAATTACTTGAATAATAAATTAGCCGGCAGCTAACAAGGTTGCTGATTTTTACCGGGCTTTAATAACATGGTAAAGAATATTCTTACACTTTATGAGAAAGAATTTGGCAGAATACCTCCTTCATCCTCTTCTCCAATAAATATCCTCATCCGGTACGCATTCATAGCCGTCACGCCAAGTTTTTTAAGAAGTCTGTTATTGACAATAACACCAACCGGCGCGCCGATCACGGGAATCAATTGCGCCATCTTTGCCAGGTCGAGGTAATCCCGGTATTCCTGTTGAAAGTTGCGCCAATCAAATTCATTAATATCCTGCGGAAGATCATGTTTCTTTTTTTCCCAATCCGTCATTTTCAGGTACACATTTTTGCGGTGTAAATCACTTGAAAAGGCAAGTTCAAAAATGTACAGGAGATACACTCTTTCTTTATAATCCTTTATATCAAAACCATAGAGGGAAGCGATCTCAAAAAGTAATTTTATTTTAATGCCGATCAAAATAGGAAAATCTGCGAGGCCAAGAAGAATACCACCCGCGCCGGTAATTCCGCCTTCTACGGCCGCGGTTTTACGGTAAAAATCAATTTTTTTCCGGACAGCGATTTCCTTTGCTTCAAGGGCATGAAATGGGATAGACCTTGGTGTGGTAACTTTCGCTCCAAAGAGCACTCCACGGATCATTTGTTTGATCGTAGCCGTAATTGCCTGGTGGACTTTTTCCGGTATCCAGGAATTGATTTTTACCTGGATGGTTTTGGAAAGTTTGTTCATCATTCCGGGTCTTCGGAGCATCTTTTTTTGCCAGCCAAGAAGTTCTGTTTTGGCAATGTCTTCATAATTCTGCATAGAATGCTATTCGCTGTATTTATTTAAAGATGCGCATTATTTTACCGAAGTAATCCACCAAACATTTCCACATGGATCTTTCACTCCACAGGTTTTTCCATAGTCTGTATCCCTTAATTCCTGAATGGATATAGCCCCATGATCAAGAGACTTCTGATACGATTCATCAGCGTCTTCCACATAAATGAAGAGGCTAGCCGGTCTTGCATCCCATTCCGCCGTACTATTACTAAACATGAGTGTACTATCTCCGATCTTTATCTCACAATGACGGATTGTTTTATTGTCCTCATGCATTGTTTTATGAAGCGTTTCAGCATCAAAAACAGATTGTGCAAAATCGTAAAACTTACCGGCGTTTTTTAAGATCAGGTAAGGCATCACTGTTTGATGGGAAGTGGGGATATTCATGATGGTATTGTTTTAGGGAGCATAAAATTACAGATTTGAGTTTAGAAAACGGAACAGCTCGCCGATTTTTATTTCAGATTCTAATAGATTTTACTTTATTCATCAACAAATAAAAAGATTATTTCAATCTATCTTTAAGCCAAAATATCTTTAAGAAAATGACGAATGTAGAAATATTACGTTTATATATTGGAAAGGAATTTGAAAATTCCCCTTCCCCTTTCATGCAATGGTTAATGCCCGTTATTCTTGCGGTAGAAGAGGGGAGTTTACAGTTTCAATATACTGTTCGCCGGGAATGGTTAAATCCTGCAGGGAATTTACATGGCGGAATGGCCGCCGGTATTCTGGATGATATTATAGGCGCAACGATTTTTACTTTGGGTGATCCCAATTTCTATTCAACCATCAATAATGCCATTGATTATTTTTCTTCTGCCAGGGAAAAAGATATCCTGATAGCAGAAACTGAAGTCATAAAACGGGGAAGAAATATTGTGAATGTAGCCTGTACAATTTGGAATGAGGATAAAACTAAAATGCTTGCACGCGGCACTTCAAATCTGATGCGGATGGAATGGAAAACACAAACCGTTCCTGCTGAAAAATCGCAATAGTTTTATCGGAAAGAAGAGAGTATAAAAAAAGGTGCAAATATTTTTAGTGGGACCTGTAGGGATTGAAATATCGCAAGGTCGTCCAGGCATCGGGGTTTTCCCGAATAAAAAACGGGACAGGCCGGTGTACGACTACTAACTCATGACTTTATGATCGAAAAAGCCCTCTGGAACAGATTTAGTTAAGCCATAAATGTCACCCCTGCTGCCCGAATGGCTCGTTCAGGCGGGCGTCCCGGGTTTTGATCTTTACACATACTTGTTTTCTATAATCATGTCAGCCCTGCCCGTCCGGTCAGGCGGGCGTTCCGGCTTTAATCCTGAAAGGATGATATGATTATAGTCTGAAAATAGTAATGCTTTAGAACCCTGAAAGGGTGATATTATACGCGGCAATCCTTAACTAAATGGTGAATTTTTTAATCAAATTATCAGGCATTTTTTGCGCTCTTATTCTACGATGATTTCTCCTTACCATATTTTTCCAAAAGCTTTTCCAAGACCTCCTCTGTAAATTCATGGCCTTCCAATGCCGGAAATCCTTCCCAACGTACAATGCCATTCGGATCGATGAGAATCATATGCGGGATGCCGCGTATTCCTAAAAATGTGGACACTGTTTTTTTAGTATCAATTCCATTTGCATATTCAATTTTAGGATTATTGAAGGACTTTACTTTCTCCATAGGCTCATCGGAAATACCTATGATGACCAGTTTATCTTCAAATTTCTTTTGCATCTGATTTAACCCCGGAATACCTGCCCGGCAAGGGCCACACCAGGTTGCCCAAAAATCGACCAACACAAATTTTCCATTGGTCTCCGGTTTTTTAGAGTTCCATTTTTCAATGACCAATTCAGGAGCTTTTTCATTTAGTACAGATTTTGCCCATAATTTTTTATCCTGATTGCTTTCCTGGGCAATGGATAAAATTGGAATGGATGTACAAAAAATAATGATCAGAAACAGGTTGGATATTCTCATGAGATTTTATCTTTTTATAAAATAATCAGCTGTTCTTTCGGGCCTTTAATTTTTAAATATAATTTTTTTTGGGGAGAATCCATGAAAAAAAAGTCTATAATTAGTGTCTGCAAGAAAACTACCCATTTTTTCTTTTGCCCAGTGGTTTCCCTGGACCACTTTCCTGATTTTAGTATACTTGGATTAACTTTTAGAAAAATAGTGCACTCGTATTATGTATTATAAATATT
>JBBSSE010000067.1:0-10033 GCA_038242375.1 Chitinophagales bacterium | reverse complement strand
CGATACAATGGTAGGTGGTGCTACTCTTACAAAATTATTAGGCACAAGCGCGTGGTATGCGCCAGGTGCTGCAGGAGCTGCTCTGGTAGAAGCCATTGTACGCGACGAAAAGAGATTGATGCCTTGCTGCGTAATGCTCGATGGTGAATATGGACAAAGTGATATTTGTATGGGCGTACCGGTTATAGTAGGAAAAAATGGCTGGGAAAAAATAATCGATTTTAAATTAAATGACGAAGAACAGGCGGCCTTTAACAAGAGTGCTGAAGCTGTAAGAAATATGAATGCAGCATTGCAATTATAATTCTTGATAAAAAATACAAAAAAAGCCGGCAGACAATTTCGTTTGCCGGCTTTTTTTTACGCCAGGAGTCTAGTTTGAAGTTTAAAGTTTGTAGTTAAAAAAAGATATCCGGTCGGCCATTCATCCATTCAACCTTTCATCAATTTAACCATTAAGCAATTTAACCATTCAGCAATTTAACCATTCAGCAATTTAACCATTCAGCAATTTAACCATTCAGCAATTCAACCTTTCATCAATTCAGCCTTTCATCAATTCAGCCATTCATCAATTTAACCATTAAGCAATTTAACCATTCAGCAATTCAACTTACGACTTAGGAATCGTATCCACTATCACTATTACCTCCACCTCCGTTCTTTTTAAATAAGGAGAAATTGGCATCGCCAAATTTGTAGCTTAATGAAACCCGGAAACCTCTCACACTTCTGCGGCGGTACGTTTCCTGGTAAAAATTATCTGTATCATAAATCACCCCGAATCTTTGGGAGTTAAAAATGTCATTAACGCTAAACGTAAATGTTGCTTTATCATTTTTAAGAAAATCCTTCTTAACAGCAAAATCCGCGCTGAAGTTTTCCAAACGTTTTCCTTGAGGCAGTACGCGCGGGGATCTGTACCCGCCGGTTAGCTGCATGCCCACTTTATTAAATACATTCGCAGGATTTTTTGTCATCACTTTATAATTGGCAGTTAATTTACCACTCCAATCAAAGCCCTGGTTGCTTAAATTTAAATTCCCTACATCAGCGACTACTTTCCTGTATGAAAAACTGGCAGAAGGAGTAATATCAAAATTGGCCGTTATTTTTTGCTGAAGCGTCAGTTCCATTCCTACCTGGTTCGAACTTTTAGAATTTATAAATGTATTTAGTATCGCATTCGGATCTACACCGGCATTATTCAATTGATCATATTGTGCCGAAGTTAAAGTATCACTATACCTGGTAATATTTCCTTGTGTATTTCTTAAATAAAGAACACCGAGGAAATTACTTCCACCTTTTAAATTCTTGCTATAATTAAACTCTAAACTATTTCTGAATTCCGGTTTCAATTCGGGATTTCCCTGCTGGATATTAAGTGGATCATTGATATCAATAAATGGATTTAACTGCCAGAAGTTTGGACGGCGTACCCGCCTCGAATAGTTTAATTGGATCTCATCGGTTTCATTTACTTTTTTAGAAAGATAAATGCTTGGAAAAAGCGCATCCCAGATACTTTTGATGCTACCGGGATATTCATATCCAAATTTTTTCGCACTATCTATGAGTGTCCCATCAAACCTTGAATACTCCCCCCTTAAACCCAATTGATAGCCAATACTTTTAAGCTTACCTGTATAGGTTACATAAGCCGCGTGAACCTGCTCCTTGTATTTATAATTATTGCTCAGTGGAAGTTTTATTTCCCCGCCATTTTTCACATTAAAAGAGTTAAAATAACTTTTATAATTATTTATATAACTCCTCACGCCCATTTCAATTTTTTTATCCTCTCCAAGTTGATTTTCGAAATCAATTTTAGCGGTAACCTGGTTATTGTCATTGGATCCATTGTTTCTGACAACATTCGGATTTTCATACAAAGTTCCATCAGGGAAATAAAACGTGTTGATGATATTCGTATTATCCTCCACATCGCCATAATTAAAATTTACACTGGCATTTAGCTCTTTTCCATCTGTCGGGAATTTATGTGTGAAATCCAATTGGGTATTTTTTCTGTCAAATTTAAAATTCCCTGAAGAGGTCCTGTCACCATATCTATCCAGCACTTTGTTACCATCCAGGTAATCCTGGCTTTGCGTTTCTTTATTGCTAAAGCGACCGGACCTGATGCCCTGCGAAATTGAAATGGTATTCCGGTTATCTAAAAAATAATCTACCCCAAAACGGATTGAATTAAAATTTCTTCCACGGTTGTTAATTGAATGTTGATCGAAATAATTTTCAACGATTCCATTTGTCTTATTTTCTCTAAAACTGCTTCCGGTTGATTCTCCGTATGATTCGCTGTGATTTCCGCTGACGAAGAAATTAAATTTCCCCTGCCGCATATTCAAATTTGCATTTGTATTGAAAACACCCTGGTTACCTGCAGTAACAGACACCATACCATTGAAACCGTTTCGCTTATTTTGCTTTAAAATGATATTGATGATACCACCCGAACTGGAGGCATCATATTTCGCGGAAGGATTCGTAATCAATTCTACCCGATCAATATTATCAGACGGTATCTGATCCAACGTTAAAATTGTGGGTCTTCCATCCACAAAAATGGTTGGAGCAGAATTTCGAAGCTCCACATTTCCATCCACATCTACGGTAACAGATGGAATATTTTTCATCACATCTTCCGCGGTTCCTCCTTTTGAAGTAAGGCTTTTATCTACATCAAATATCTTTTTATCAATTCCCATTCTAAGAGCTGGACGTGAAGCAACAATGGTCACTGTTTCCAGTTTTTCCGCTTCACGTGCAAGCACAATATTTCCTAAATCTTTCTGGATAATTTGTTCATCTGCTGAAAAAGGAAACTCTTTTTCGGCCTGAGCAAAACCAACAGCAGATATTTCTATGAAAAGAGTATCTGCCGCAGGTAATTGGTCAAAACTGAAATATCCATTTGACTTCGTAAGCATGGCCCGTATTAGTGAGTCTGATGACTTACCGGTAAATTCATTCGTTTTCCGGATCATTAGCTGAACAGATACAAATTCTACCGGTTTACCTGTTTGAACATTCACCACTTTTCCATAAACAACATTACCATCAGTGGGCTTTAAAACAGAAGGCATTTCTGAAGGAATAGGCTCCTTATCAATCTGAGAAAAACTGTTGAGAGTGAAAAATAATCCGGTAAAAAATAATAGTAAAAATTTCATGAATAAATATTGATTAAATCAAAATTAATTAGGGTTTAAAAATCATTCCCTTTCTTCTAAATTATTTAGCTCTAAAAGCTTAAAAACACGCTTTTCAGGCACGATCTGCATTGAATTCTACAGATTTTTATCTGGTATCACTTCAAAGGTATAATCCTCAAAACACAGGCCACGGCCTGTTAGAGTAATATAAAGAAGGAAAATTTCAGGAGAAATATATTGTTTAATAATAGGGAAAATCAACCGTTCATAAAATTTCACAGTTTACAGGCGTAAGTTTTAACAATAATAGAAAAGGTAATTTCCCTTAGTTTCCATAACCACGGGAATTCATTCTAATCCAAAAACTATCGCTAAGTGATTACTTAAAGTAGATCCCTGTTGGAAAATAAGAATAAATTTTTCTTTGTAAAAACATTCGACCATATCATTTACATCAATTTAATTAGGCCGGAACTGATAATTGGAGAGTTGGATTAATGCAGAATCCCAAAGCGGGATTTTTTTACAGAACAAATAAAATGAACTCTTATCTCTCCACCCGGAAAGAATCAAATTCGAAATGCTCTTTTTTATGGATACGCACCTCATCAACAACAGCTCTTGCGGGACCCGATTTGCACCATTCAACAAAATGATCTACATCCTCCTCCGCTCCTGTTATCATCGCTTCTACATCTCCTTCATACGTATTTTTAATCCAACCATTAATATTTAGCGCCTCTGCTTTCTTTTTTGCGGAAGCCCGATAGAAAACTCCCTGAACTTTTCCGGAAATTAAAAGATGCACTGTTTCCATGGAATAAATTTGATAAGAAAATGATGGATGCTTAAGAAGTAGCCGGGCTGCAAATTAGAATTTAAACAGGGAGAATGAATCGTTTACTCTGTGACAATTTTTAAACAAACCGGCATTGGAATCTCTATTTCATTATCTGTTTTTTCCAGCAAACCTGTCTTTTTATCTCGTTTAAAAATGGTTACATTATTGGAATCCTGGTTGGCAACCAATAAATAATTTCCTGTTGGATCTATAATGAAATTCCGGGGATTTTTACCCGAAACCGATTCAGATCCAATTGGAGTCAATTTACTTGTCGTTTCATCAATTGAAAAAATAGAAAGAGAATTTTCATTGCCACGGTTTGAAATGTATAGAAATTTATTGTCGGGAGAAATAACTATTTCAGCACCGTCCACTTTCGTTGGGTCACTTCCCGGACACATCGCGATCTCCTGAATTTGTGTCAATTCTCCATCTTTATAATCAAAAACATTTGCCATTCCATCCAACTCTCTTACAAGGTAAACCTGTTTTCCATCGTGACTGAAAGTGATATGCCGCGGGCCGCCACCAGGAGTTATCGTAGCAACGGAATAAGGTGTATCACTCAATGGTTTTTCATTACCTGCGTCAAATTTGTATACCATTATTTTATCCAACCCAAGATCCGTTACAAGTAAATAATTGTAATCCGGCGAGAACACTGTTGAATGCACATGAGGTTTCCCCTGTCTGTCTTTATCAGGTCCGCTTCCCTCATGTTGAATTAGCTGGGCATAAGGCAATAAAGAGCCATCTTTATTTACTTGAAAAACCGAAAAATTACCTCCGGAATAATTTCCGACTGCAACCCATTTCCCATCTTTCGTTACAGATACAAAACAGGGATCATCACCACCTGAAAGCTGGGAATTCAGAAATGTCAACTGACCATTTTTTTTATCGAAAGAATATGCACTCACCTTGCCCGGATTATCCCCGCCGGTTTCATTTACTGCATAAAGATATTTTCCGGATAAAGTGATATAGGATGGATTAACCGCGCTATCTGTATTGCTTACCAACACTGGCTTTCCTGATTCCGCATCGAATTTATACACATAAATCCCCTTGCTGCCGGTCTTGGTATAAGTACCTGCAAGCAAATAAAAATCGTTGGAAGTTTTACAACTATTTCCCATGATCAACAGCATTAAAAATGTAAAAATGTATGTGAGTTTCCGGCCAGAATAAATATTCATAATCGATTATTGTTATTTTTTGTAAAAATAAGAACAATAAAAAAGAATCACGAATGTGATCTGCTCTCTCATCAATTATGGATAATAACCCTCTTTTGAATTCAGCGTTAAAAGAAATGGCAGCCGATTATAAAATTAAAAGAACCCGAAAGAATCTCATCAACATGAAATTTAAATTCTCTAAAACAAGGTTTTCCTTACCTTGTTTTCTTCTCAATAAATATTGATGGCTTATTTACTTCGATTTAAAAAACTCTTTCGTCTGCCCATCCTCTGTTCCGGCTTTGTAATACGATCTGAAAAATTCATCACCTGAAAGAGTTCCACTTCCCTTAATGGCAAAAAATATCAGGAGTATGAGTGTAATGATAGACATCACTAATTCAAATGGACCATTATCAATGCGATGGACATTCACAAAAAATATCGCAACTATCAATATTGGAATTTGAATGATAGAACTGATTTTTGTCCATAATCCGGTGGCTATAAACAGACCACAAAGTAAACTCAGATAGGAAACGACAAAAGACAAAATGCTGGAATTCTCGGAAAACACGCCAACTCCTGTCCTTTGAATTAATTGTTCCAGCAAGGCAGAATCTCTTATAAAAACGATTCCTTTCCAGCTTAGGTAAAGACCAAGGAAAATTCTTAACAATAAAAACCACAATGGCTGGACATGCGTTTTTTCAGTTACATTAGATTCTTGCATAAAAAGTAGTTAAAATGATTTATTAACGTTCATGATTAATCCAATGAAGGATCTTATTTTTGTTTATATCAAGTCTTTATATCAAAGTTTGTGCAACTTTACCTGTAAACCGATATAGCATGAAAATTAAATTACCAATTATTTTATTTATTGTATTAATTGGAGGTTCTTGTTCAACTTCTAAAAAAATCAATCAGTCACAAACAATACCTTCTTTAAAATTCCTTAGTGAGTACATCGTCCCATACAATTATCAGTTTAAAAGTACCACTGTAGGTGGATTATCCGGGATTGACTATGATGCTACAAACGAGATTTACTATATGATTTGTGATGACAGATCAGAGATAAATCCCGCCAGATTTTATACTGCAAAAATTGATATCAATAACAACAAAATTGATACGGTCATTTTCACCTCAACAACTTTCCTTAAGAATAAAGTGGGCAAATATTATCCCAATTCAAAAGAAGATCCTGCCAATGTACCCGATCCTGAAGCCTTAAGATTAGATACAAAAACAGGAAATTTTGTCTGGAGCAGTGAAGGTGAACGAATTGTGACAAACGAGAGAGTCATTCTCTTCGATCCCTCAATCACGATAATTGATCAAAAAGGCCAGTACATAGACACTTTTCAACTTCCGGCAAACTTCCGCATGCAGGCCACAGAAAATGGGCCCAGGAGAAATGGAGTATTTGAAGGACTGACGTTTTCAGGAGATTATAAAAACCTATTTATCAGTACTGAAGAACCACTTTATGAAGATGGTCTTAGGGCAGGACTTCATGATTCATCCGGCGTGATCAGGATCATCAAATACGATGTAGCTTCAAGAAAACCAATCGGCCAATATGCGTATATCATAGACCCTGTGGCATACCCACCAGTGATTAAAGGTGGTTTTAGGGTAAACGGAGTTTCAGATATTTTATGGCTCAATCAAAATCAACTTTTAGTCGTTGAACGTTCATTTTCCCTGGGAATAATGTCAAACACCATAAAAATATATTTAGCGGATATAGGAGATGCAGAAAATATTGAGAACAAATTATCGCTCGAAACAGGAAAATCTTTTAAGATCATTTCTAAAAAATTACTTTTAAATATGGATAATCTGAAAATGATTATTGATAATATTGAAGGAGTCACTTTCGGCCCCAACTTAGCCAATGGTAAAAAATCATTGATCTTTGTTTCTGATAACAATTTTAATCCGCTGCAAAGAACCCAATTTTTGCTTTTTGAAATAAATTAAGCTATCCATCCATTTCGCTTTTACAAATTTTTTCTCAGGAGATAATGACACTACCTCCATTTCAATAAAATTATTTTATCACGCAAATAGAAAAAGGTTTCATGAAAGTTATTTCACGAAACCTTTTCAAAAATTTACTTGCTATTTTTACATTTTATAGTTTAAAAAACGAATTCAGTTAATAAAGTTTTGAAATCATTACTGCTTTTTTTCATCTTTTGCCGGAGGTGTATTTACGGGTCTTTCTTTTCCCCGGTGGCAAGTATAACACGTCACATATTGCAACATATATCCAACAGAATCCATAGGCGTTTTTGCCGAATCAACGCTTTTATTTTCGTCCATTTCTTCTTTTATTTCTTTAAAATGGTTTTTATTGATGTCGATTGACATGAGCATCATCTTACGGGCAATATGCTTTTCGGGTTTGTCGTCTTTTGCAAATTCCATTTTATCTGTTTCCATATTCTTTACATGACAAAATCCACATTTCACGCCCAAAGCGGCAGTAAAATGATCCATAATACTATCCAGGCCATTTTTGGAAATATCCTGTGGAAGAATTTTCAGGTTCTGCCATTTTGGTGCCTGTACAGTAGTAAATGCCTGGAATATAAACACACTGAATATACAACCTAAAATAACCGCTAAACTTTTTTTCATACCTGTAAATTTATTTTAAAAAAAATAACCTGAACTCTCCTCTTAATAATCTAAAGTATCATAAAATACTTTAAAAATCGAAAAAAGTTTTCTTCAAAAATTTCGCAAGTATGCTGCCAAAGATTGTTTTTATTTAAAAAAAAGTAATAGAAACATCCTAAACGTTAAATACTACGTTATTAACTTTTCAACCTAATGTTAATAAGTAATTTAGATAAAGAACTTCATTTTTTTAAATTTGATTTATAAACCTAAAACCCTAAAAACAAAGCGTATTGACTGAAACAATAATTAAACTTGAAACTGTTAATCCCGTTGAATTCTTCGGGGTGAACAACGGGAAACTGGATATTTTAAAAAAGAGGTTTCCCCGTTTAAAAATTCTTAGCCGTGGCACGCAATTAAAATTAAGCGGAGCACCGGAACAAATTGAAACAGCAAAAGAAAAAATAGACCTTGCCATTCAATATCTTGAAAGGCATGGCCACATGTCACCAAATTATTTTGAGCAAATTCTGGGAAGCGAGGAAACAAAAACAATTGATCATTTTGTGGAAAAGAATGTAGCAGATGTGCTGGTTTTTGGTCCAAATGGAAAAACTGTTCGCGCACGTACATCCAACCAAAAAGAAATGGTCAAGGCAATTGATAAAAATGATATCGTATTTGCTATTGGCCCTGCCGGAACCGGAAAAACCTATACAGCCGTGGCTTTAGCCGTAAGAGCACTTAAAAACAAACAGGTAAAGAAAATTATTCTGACCCGTCCGGCAGTTGAAGCGGGAGAAAACCTGGGTTTTTTACCGGGCGATCTGAAAGAAAAGATCGATCCATATTTAAGGCCCTTATACGATGCGCTTGATGATATGATACCAGCAGACAAACTGGGATATTATATGACCACACGAACTATTGAAATTGCACCGCTTGCTTATATGCGTGGACGCACCCTTGATAACGCGTTTATTATTCTGGATGAAGCTCAAAATGCAACAGACCTTCAAATGAAAATGTTTCTGACACGGATTGGTGGCAATGCGAAAGCAATTATTAATGGAGATATTACTCAAATAGATTTACCACCAAAAATAAAAAGCGGTTTGGAGAAATCTGTCCGGATACTTAAAAACATTGATGGAATCGGCCATGTTGTGCTGGATGAAGAGGATGTGGTAAGACACAGGTTGGTAAAGGAAATCATCAGAGCGTATGACAAAGATAAAATCCGGGAAATGGAAACTTACACGAAATGATGAATGAATTTTTTAATAAAAATATTAGGTGGCCTTTGGGTTGCCTTTTAATTTTTATGTGTTCCTGTTTCGCAGTTACCGAAAAAGAAAGTGCGATAAACAACGCCAAATCAGCGGAAGCAGAAAAAATTAAGATTACTGAAGCGATTTCTACGATTCAAAAAGAAAAACACGCTGTTCTAACCGGAGATCTCATTATGCGGACAGGAAATGATTTTACAAGTGATGTCATGCGAAAACTTTCGCTTCATGATAAAACCTATTCTCACTGCGGAATCGCTTCCCTGGAAAATGACACCTTGTTTGTGTATCATGCAATGGGTGGCGAATGGAATCCTGATAAAAAAATACGGAGAGATCCTTTCGAATTATTTTGCAACCCGTATGAAAACAGGGGTTTTGGAGTTTACCGTTACTTATTGGATGAAAACCAGTTAGGTCAGTTTACAAATGCTGCCAAAGAATATTATGAACAGGGTGTCACATTTGATATGAAATTTGATCTTGACACGGATGATAAAATGTATTGCACGGAATATATTTTCAAGGCAATGAATCAACTCATTCCCATAAACACCACAACTATCAATGGAATTACCTTTATTGCACCAGATAATCTCTTTCATATAAAAAAGTGTAGTATGATAAAACAAATTGATTTTCATTAAAATAAATGGTTTATTATATTTGCCGGTCAAAAAATACTGAATTATGAAAAAAATGATTTCAATGCTTTTTTTAGGCGTGTTAGTTATTGGCACCAGTTGTAACTCCGGTTTAGGCATTGCCGGCAACGATCCCAATTCAGTTCTTGAAAAGTTTCTGAATGCTCTTGGGAAAAAAGATATGGAGGAGGCTAAAAAATATGTTACAAAAGAAAGCGAATCTTTTGTAAACATGATGAAAATGGGCATCAGTATG
>JBBSSE010000066.1:0-10127 GCA_038242375.1 Chitinophagales bacterium | reverse complement strand
GAAAAGAAAGGTCTTTACAAATTGGTAAACAAACTCTCTTTTAGTGATCCCGAAATCATTCAGAAACGGATGTGGGATTATATCGGCGGAGAGGTAAATGCAGCAAATTCTGTTGGAACAATGTTGATTGATCTTTCCCGGCTTGAGGATAAAATAGATACTGAATTTAAACTGGTGACGGATTCTGTAGAGCAGGCCCGGAATGAAGTTGGAAACTGGCGGCAGATTTTTATTGATTTTGAAATAGAAATAAGAAATTCAATGGGATAAACCAGCATGATGTTTACCGAGCTGCATTAGGGCTTTTACGACTATCATAATTTCCTGGTGGGATAAACCAGCATGATGTTTACCTAACCCGGAAAATTTGAATAAATACTATCATGTTACCTGAGCTTGAATGATCCCGACAGGAAAACTTTTTTGAAAAAAGTGACTGAAAAATGCGTTTTCAAAAGCCCTGGAAAATTTGAATTTCCAACCGGTCAAAAATTTCATACCTAAAAAAAATTCTAATGATTCATTCTTTATTTTTCATTCAGAAAAAATTCCGGTTAACATTCCTAACCATGATTTTATTATCCGGAATACTTTCCTGCAATAGTGGGAAAACAAGTCAGGAAGATAGTACCGACTCCGTAAGTGAACCTGGATATGCCGATACTTCCCCGGTAACCGTTGATACAATGATGGCACCAGCTCCTACAGAGGATTCGATCGTGAACAGCAGTGATTCTGAGTTAAATAAACCTCGTGAGGAAATAATTAAAGAAAATCCAATAAAAAATCCTGCCGAAGTTTCCGGAATTAAAATTGCCAAAGGAAACGCGATGGTTTATTGTCCGGCCAAAATGATTGAGGGAATTCCATCGATTGCAAATGCCACTATTACAAAAGAAGAAATATCCGCTGCATTAATAGATTTCAGAGAAAAAATGCGCCAGGAAAATCCGGAGCTATCCGTAAAAGAAATCAACACCAATATCAAAAATGAATCAATTGATCTTTACGAGCGAATGGGCGTAAAGCTGGAATTTGATCCGGATGTATTTAAAATATCGCCGAAAGAGGCGAGTGTCACAAAATCGTTTGGAAATAAGCAGCAACTGGAATGGGATTGGGAAATTACTCCATTACACACAACGGAGAAGAGTTTCGTTCACTTTAAATTTTATTACGAAGACCCGACAAATAATTCGATTCAGGAAATACTGGACAAAAGAATCAGTGTGGATGTAAAGGTAGACAGCAGGGAATATGTAGACAAATGGAAGGAATTTATTTTAGGAGACCCTAAAAATACCACCACTGCCATTCTCATTCCACTTGTCACTTTCCTGGGCGGTTTTTTAACCGGTAAGAAAAATAAAAAGGCTTCCTAAACATCTCGTAAATAATTCTTTCACCACAAAATATCTTCCTATGCCTTTCTTCGATTTTCATATTCACCCGACCTTAAAATCATTATTTTCAGAAAATGATCCGAACGGACAATTTAAAAAATATAGTCCCTGGTTGCCTCTCGATAGAAATAAAATCCCCTTTTTACTTAAATGCTGCACAGAATTCCCCCATATCCTGCAGTCGCAGGGCAACCTGGCACAATTGGCTGCTTCCGATTGCAATCTCGTATGTGTAGCACTCTACATTCCTGAAAAAGATATGCTGACATCTGATCTGCTGAAGCAAAGCACCAAAGAGCCTTTGGGAATTTACCTGCAAAAGAATAAGATGGATACCATCCTGAACGGAAATCCTTACCAAATATTACGCACTGATGATTGGTCTACTTTAACTGACGCAGTGCAATTTGGCATTTCCAATAAAAAAGTAAAGCCAATCAAAAAAAGAAGTGATTATGATGAAAATGATCCTTCTACGATCCATGTGGTTTTTTCCGTAGAGGGTTGCCATACTCTTTCCTCTCTATTGCAGGATTTTAATGTAGATACTATCATCAATAATATAGACGACTTAAGAAGTAATGTAGCACTCCTTTCCATTAACCTCACCCACATGGAGCAATCTCCTCTTTGCAATCATGCTTTCGGGATGCAGTTTTTAAGTAATGAAGGTTTTCGGCCTACAGGATTTAAAATTGAAGATGAAGGGATCAGGGTTTTGAAACATTGCTATGAAAATAAGATTATAATCGATGTGAAACATCTAAGTCTTGGCTCCAGGCAACATCTTTATGCATTAAGGCAAACATCTGAATTTGCTGCAATCAATCAACCTATTGTATGCACGCACGCGGGATTCACAGGTATTTCCCTAAAAGAAATCCCGGACTACCTTTTTTCTGTCCGGAATTTTTCTAAAAAAGGATATACTGTTTTCTGGCAGGGCAAACCCGTGAAATACGGCCAAAGACCCAGACCATGCTTCAATGCATCAAGTATTAATTTGTATGATGAGGATATTTTGGAAATACTCCAATCCGGTGGCATGATCGGATTAAGCATGGATAAACGTATCCTTGGTTACCAGGAATTTGAACGCGAATCAAATGGCCGCGATGATTTCCCTTTGGAGACAGAATATATTTCCAATAAAGAGCAAGGAATCTTTCTGGGTAGCGGAAGAGTAAATATCAGCGAAGCGTTTGGTGACATGAAAGATAAAGTGATTGAATGGGATGAAATAGAAGAAGGAGGTGTGGTTGATCCGAAAATGAGTGAATACCATTTGAAACATTTCATGGCACATATCGTCCATGTAATAGTGCTTGCCCAAAATAACCAATACGATCTAAACAAGGCATTGAGCCAGCTTTGTATTGGAAGCGACTATGATGGTCTCATTAACCCTGTCTGGTTTTGTGAAACAGCCAACAGTCTTGAACAGTTCAAATCAGAATTGGAAGAAAATCTTGTCTCTTTCTTTCATGATTCAAACGTTGCACTTCCTGCAGGGTTTGATGTAAAAGAATTTTCAAAAAAACTATTCTTCGAAAATGGACGGGATTTCGTTTTAAACAGGTTAGATATTTTAAATGTTACGTAAAGCAGATCTAAAAATCAAGTATGAAAAAAATAATCGTTTGCTGTGATGGCACCTGGAATAAACCTGGTAATAAAGATGGAAATACCATCGTAAAAACCAATGTTCAAAAAATGTATGAAGCCATCAATGCGGGTACTGATAACATGCCGCAGGTAAAGTTTTACGGACAAGGTGTTGGAACCGGTTTTTCCCTAAAGGACCATGTTCTTGGAGGTAGTGCAGGGTTAGGAATTGACCGTAATATTATTGATGCATACAAATTTCTCATGTGGAATTACGATGCCGGAGATGAGATTTATCTCTTTGGTTTTAGCAGGGGAGCCTATACGGTGCGCAGTCTTGCCGGCTTTATCCGCAATTGCGGCATCATGCAGCCGGTCTATTTGCACCTGGTTGATGAAGCGTATCACTTATATCGCGATCGCACGGCACTCACTCATCCGGACAGCGACCTAATGAAAGCATTTAAGAAAACATACGGCATAGATATCCTGGAAACCTTCATAAAATTTTTAGGCGTCTGGGATACAGTAGGTGCACTCGGCATTCCCTTAAAATGGTTCAATAGGCTGAATCAAAAATACCAGTTTCACGACGTAAAAATCAGCAGCCAGATCCGCTATGCTTACCATGCATTATCTGTTGATGAAAAAAGGGATGTTTTCACACCCACCTTGTGGGAAATAAGTCCTTCAGCAGCTACTTTGCCGGAGCCACCCGTAAGTGAGCAGGTATGGTTTCCCGGAGTTCATAGTAATATCGGTGGAGGATACAAGGATAATGGATTAAGCGATGCAACCTTACAATGGATGATGGAGAAAGCAAGTGCTACAGGCCTGTCTTTTGATCCGGAATATGAACGCTATATCCATCCCGAAAGTAGCGGCATATTAAGAAATTCTGCTCTCGGAATCTACAGTTTCATGAAAAAAATAAACCGCCAGATCAATACAGGTATTGCTGTGCGCACCGATCCTGAAACGGGTGAGAAAAAAATAGTTCCTGTTGAAAGAAACGAACATATTCATTACACCTGCTTCGAAAGGATGTATAACGAGGCTAAATACCGCCCAGTAAATATTTCCAAACCAATAACTGACCGCACTCCCTTTGATCCCGTAAAAGACAAATGGGAAGCGGGATGGTTGAAGTATGTATCGTAGAAAATATCCCCTAGATAATAGCCATACTTTTACTTCAATGGCCGCCTTTCCACACCCACATTCGTAATCTTTACCGGTAATATCAATCCGTTTTCATCAAAATACATCATCTCAATGCAAACTTCCCTGTGGTGACCATTCGTGGTAGTGAGCGGGCGCCTGTGATAGGCAATGTACCAATCATCTGTACCGGGAATGTTTATAACCGAATGATGGCCGGCACCGGTAGCTATTTTGGGATCCTGTTGTAATATTTTTCCGATTTTTTTAAACGGTCCCATGGGAGAATCTCCGATAGCATATGCCACGCTGTAGTCCGGACCTGTCCAGCCACCTTCAGACCACATTAAATAGTATTTCCCTTTACGCTCTATCATGAAAACACCTTCTACAAATCCCTCAGGAGTAATGGACTTAAAAATACTGTCTTTCTCAAAAGGAATAAATCCCGTAAAGTTCTCATTTAATTTTCCAATATTGCAATGCTTCCAACCTCCATACAACAGGTAATAACTGCCATCAACATCCTTAAAAATAAATTGATCTATAGGCTGGGCACCATTATAAAATTTATCTATGAGCGGTTTCCCGATATGATCTATAAAAGGTCCTTGCGGTTTATCCGACACAGCCACACCTATTCCGCCCTCCTGTTGATTATTCTGGATATCATTTGCCCCAAAAAATAAATAATATTTGTTATCCTTCTTTGTAATCGACGGCGCCCAAATAGAATAAGCTGCCCAGGCAACATTTTTTATATCCAATACATGGGAATGCTTCACCCAATTAGTCAGATCCCGGGAAGAAAACGCGTTAAAAAATGTTTGTTTCAGATATTGTGGATTAATAGTATTCTTTTGCAGGACCAATTGGTGTTCCGTGAAGAAATCAGAGGTATCGCGGGCACCATAATCATCTGAAAAAGTAGGATAGATCCAATAGGTGGAATCAAAAATAATGGCCTCCGGATCAGCATACCAACCCGGGAAAACAGGATTTCCTGCATATTTATTCTTAGTTACTTTTTGTGCAAGGACTGCTGTTCCGGCTAAAACAAAAAGAAGGGTCATTACAATGGAATGAATATTTTTCATCATGATTTTTAGTATGGGCAATTTAGTAATTTAAGATAAGCGGATAATTGTATAATTCATCAGTTCCTCTTTAGTGATTTTATTTTTTTAGTATCCCAACAATCCACAGACTGTGTTTTTAGAAAAATAATATTAAAGTTATATAGAAAAATTCGTGTAATTCATGGTTAAACTTTTGGGGTTATATTGAAGTTGAAATATTCAGGACTTTTTAATCCTGAAAACACGAAAACAGTCGAACGACTCGTTATCTATCCGACGAAAGGATCTATTTAAACCAACACCTATTTAAACTTTCTTCACCTGAATGACCTCATTGCTGAAATTAAGTTTTAAATTTCCATTTCAAAAGTTACATCATATGATAAAATATTTCCTCTTCACAGCATTCATTCTAATTAATACACAGGTGCTCATGGCACAAACCGATCCAAACTGGAAAGGCGCTTTTCAAAAAATCAATACGGAAGTACAGACTAACTCGAAAGCTTACAGCACGCTGAAAGATGCGATCGATAAAATAGGGCATCGCCTGACGGGTTCTACAAATGGTGAAAAGGCCGAAGAATATGCTTACAATCTTTTAAAATCTTATGGTTATGATGTAAAATATCAGCCTTTTGAAGTGGAAAGTTGGAGCCGCAAAACGCTTAAAACCAGTGTGGGGATAGGCAACAATCTTTCTGAAGTGAAATCAGTTTCCCTGGCGCACTCTCCTGTGGAAGCGTCTGTTACGGGGCAACTTGTAGATATGAAAAATGGACTGGAGGCAGATTACACTGCAAATCCCGGAAAAGTAAAAGGAAAAATAGCTCTCGTTTATTTGGGAATATTACCGGGAACATCCGGAAAGAACCTTCACCGATCAGAAAAAACAGCTCTGGCGATTACCAATGGCGCCATAGGTATCATCATTTACAATACCGTTCCCGAAGGCGTTTTGCTGACAGGCACTGCTTCCGTTACCGGAAAACTGATTCCCATTCCGGCGGTTTGCATAGGCCTTGAAGATGGACAAATATTGTCCAATCATTTAAAAACCGAAACATTGAATGCCCATATTGACATGACCAATTTTTCTGGCATGATCAAAGCGCGCAATGTAATCGCCACACTCAAAGGAAGCAAGTTACCGAATGAAAAAATTGTCGTAGGCGGCCATCTGGATAGCTGGGATTTGGCAACCGGCGCGATTGATAATGGAATCGGCTCCTTTTCTGTGATGGATATGGCACGCACCTTTTCGGCGCTGAAAATCAAGCCAAAACGTACAATTGAATTCATCATGTTCATGGGTGAAGAACAAGGTCTTTTGGGCTCCAATGCATATGTAGAAAATGCGTTGAAAGATGGCAGTATCAATAAGATCCGCTACATGCTCAATTATGATATGACGAATGATCCGAAAGGATATGCTACCTCCAACGATGCTTCTAAGAGCCTGTTCCAGGGAATTGGTAGCATGGCCGCCGCCATCGATACCAATTTTAAAAATCTCTACTCCGCAGGTGGTGGCCTGCATAGCGATCACCAACCATTTATGTTGCAGGGCGTATCCGTAGGCGGAGCTGCCGGCGGATCTTTACCTAATAATTCGGGCCGCTGCTACCATGCCGATTGTGATAATTTTAATCTCGTGGATGAACAGGGTATGAAAAACACTGTGCGCTTTAACTCCATGTTGATTTACGGCCTGGCAGATGTAAAAACAATTGATGCTAAAAGACTAACGGATATAGAAACACGCGATTTTCTGCTGAAGAATAATTTGAAAGAGCCGTTGAAGATTGCGGGTGATTGGAGGTGGGATTAAGGAGATATCAAGACATTTGGATAACTCTGCACAGAATTCCAGAGCATTTTAAAAAAAGGAAAACTTTTGAGTGAGGCTAAATTAGTCAGATGCAAATAAGATATAGATTATGAACCAGTAAATATTTTGTTGCAAAAAATCAAAGCAGGAATAAAAAAAATGAATACAGCAATAATCCCATCAAATAATTTCTTGCTCTACACCAATCAAAACGGTGAGGTAAAAGTAGATGTCTTATTAAAAGATGAAACCATTTGGCTCAACTTTAATCAAATGGCAGAGTTGTTTGGCATTGATAAAAGCGGCATCTCCCGGCACATTAAAAACATTTTTGAAACGGGAGAATTGGAAGAAAAAGTGGTTGTTGCAAAAATTGCAACAACCACTCTGCATGGTGCAATTACCGATAAAACACAGACCAAATTGGTTAATTATTACAACCTTGATATGATCATTTCTGTGGGATATCGGGTCAATTCCATTCGTGGTACACATTTCCGGATCTGGGCCACCAAACAACTTAAAGAGTTGATCATAAAAGGTTTTGTCTTAAACAATCAAAAACTTAAAAACCCGGACAATCCATTTGGCAAAGATTATTTTGATGAATTACTTGAGCAAATCAGGGATATCCGTTCTAGCGAAAAACGCTTTTACCGGAAAATTACCGATATCTATGCCTTAGCAATTGACTACACCCCCGAAGCAGACGAAACTCGGGAGTTTTTCAAAATAGTACAGAACAAACTCATTTTTGCCGCGACCGGTCAAACGGCATCGGAAGTAATTTCCAATAGAAGTGATGTTACCAAAGACAATATGGGTCTTACTAATTTTGAAGGTACTAAAGTGAGAAAACAAGATGTAACGATTTCAAAGAACTATCTCACCAAAGATGAACTGGATACACTCAATAGAATTGTAACGATGTACCTGGATTATGCCGAGTTACAGGCCCAAAACCACAGGCAAATGTTTATGAAGGATTGGAGAGAAAAACTGGATGTTTTTTTACAGTTTAACAGCCAGGAGATTTTACAGGATGGCGGTAAAGTATCCCGGGAAATAGCCGATAAACTGGCGATTGAAAAATATGAACAATTTCACCAAAATCGGCTAAAGCACGATGACGAACAACCCGGAGATATTGATGAAGCCTTAAAAAAATTGAATGATACGAAAAATGCCGATATCTAAATATCATTGAAAGTTAAAGACGCCCGAAAATAATTTCAGATCATAATTATATCCCTGCTCAAAATAGAAACCGCTTAAAAAAATTAATCCAAACCTTCAAGAAAATCAAATTTGTAGTACACAAGCCGACATCGAAAAAAGATGAAACACCTGTCATTACACAGTTTCAGATTTGGCAGTTGCAACTTGGATTATAAATAGCATTGAAATCAAGGATGATAGTATGTTATTTAGGCCATCAATCAGCATGTGTTTTATAAAGGGCTTATCCAAATAAATTCAGGTCCTTAGAAGTACAAGTAGGCTGAATGTTGACGAGGACGCAACATTGTCTGGAATTCATTTAACAATCAACCTTTTCAATTACTCAAAATAATAGTTATTTTGCAATATGAATAAATTCAATCACATCGAAATACGAATTACCAGCTCAAAAGGTAATTTGGAATTATCTCCAATTAATTTCGACATCAGGAAAATTATTTCTATTCTGGAAAATACCGAAAATTTACATTATCCAGGAGACAAAATTGAATTAGCTGATCTTTACCAGCAATACGATGAAACATATCTAAAAGAGCTTCGTGATAGTGCAAAGAAGAATTGTTTAGGAGAAATTAATGCGGATGTTTGGCTTAGAAATTTAAGAGGCAATTATGACGCATAAATCTGTTTTACGATAAGGGTTTAAACATTTCCCATTCCCACGCATTTAGGCTACTTGATTTCGATTAGATATAAAGTATCTTTTTTGTAATAAACTCTCCTACTCAGCCGTTAAAAAACACCCACCCATGCCCGACACAATCCTACATAATCTCCAAATCATTCACCAACGTATCACTAATGCCTGTACGAAAAGTGGCAGGGACCCAAAAGAGATCAAATTATTATTGGCAACGAAAACAGTGCCTGCGGAAAGAATAAAAATAGCATTGCAAGAAGGTGAAAAACTGATCGGTGAAAACAAAGTGCAGGAAATAAAAGAGAAATTTGAGACCTTAAAACAGACTCCACATGAAACTCATTTTATCGGGCATTTGCAAAGTAATAAGATTAAAGAAGTTTTAAAATTTGGAGTGGATTGCGTTCAGTCTTTAGACCGGCTGGATTTGGCAGAGAAACTGGATCAACGACTGCAATTTGAGAAGAAAACAATGAATGTTTTCATACAGGTGAACACTTCTTTTGAGGAAAGTAAATTTGGCGCGGCTCCTGAGGATGCGATTGAGCTCATAAAAAATGTGGCGAAACTAGATACCATCCACATCAAAGGATTGATGACCATCGGTCTCTTTAGTGCAGAGGAGAAGAAAGTGAGAAAATGTTTCCAATTATTAAAAAGCATTCAGCAGAAGGTAATTAAATTGCAGATTCCAAATGTTGATTTGAAAGAACTTTCCATGGGTATGAGCCACGACCTGGAAATAGCTATTGAAGAAGGTGCCACCATTATCCGTATAGGTACGGCTAT
Organism: Chitinophagales bacterium; assembly: GCA_038242375.1. Lineage (GTDB taxonomy): Bacteria > Bacteroidota > Bacteroidia > Chitinophagales > Chitinophagaceae > Ginsengibacter. Next base: position 377 of record JBBSSE010000066.1, on the reverse strand, counting down.
TTTTGGCGAAAGAATTTATCCGGATAGTTATTATTGGGATGAACAAGCCGAAGTGAAATAGCTACCAGGAAAATAGGTTTCCTTATTGCCGATTAGCGATCATCCGGTGTATACATCACTTGCTTTTTTTAAAGGTTTTATATTCAGGAGATGCCACAGGTATATTTAAATCCGGTTCTTCCCTCAAAGGTTCACATTCTTTCCAATCGGTGTGCATATCACGGGCTAATTGCTGGTACACTTTCGTTCCTTCGGTCTTCCATTTGATCATTTCATCAGAAACAGTGCGGATGATCTTTGCGGGATTGCCTACCAGTAAACTACGCGCAGGAATGACTTCATTTGCTTTTACAAAACTCATCGCGCCTACGATACAT
>JBBSSE010000065.1:0-10162 GCA_038242375.1 Chitinophagales bacterium | reverse complement strand
TTTTAGGGTAAATTTTCGAGCTAAATTATCTTATATTTCGCAATAAATTCTCTCATATTAACACTAAGTAAGCAAAATTTCTAACAAAACTCTTGAAGTGATTAACTACAACGTTTGAAATATTTTTCAGGTGTTTTAATTTAGCTAACTTACCTTGTATTTAATCCGGATCAAACGAATTGCAAATAATGAAAAAAGCTATTAGATTGAAAGACATCGCCAAAAAATTGAACATGTCTATTTCAACTGTTTCAAAATCTTTGAATAATCACGATTCCATCAGTTTATTAACCCGTGAAAGAGTTCAAAAAATAGCGAAGGAATGGAATTATGTTGCAAATGAATCTGCCCGGCATTTCCAATTGAATAAGCGCTTTACGATTGGTCTGATTCTTCCGGATTTACTGGATCAGTTTTTTGTTGAAGCCATTAATGGAATTGAAGAAGTTGTGGTAAGTGAAAATTATAATATTATTATGGCTCAATCCCATGAGGATGTCAAGAAGGAAGAAAACATAGTCAATTTGATGATCAGGAACAGAGTGGATGGTTTAATAGTGGCAGTGACAAAAAACACGGTTGACATGGAATTATTTCAAAAATTCAAATCAGTGGGCATCCCCGTTATTTGCATCGTACGGGAACCTCAGAACCGTTCTTTTAATTATGTTTCAGTGAATAACGTGGAAGGCGCTTTTAAAGCCACCGATTTCTTAATTAAAAAAGGTCATAAGCGGATTGCCCATATTATGGGTCCAAAAACATTGCAAATATCCCTGGTGCGCCTTGAAGGTTACAAATATGCACTGGCAAAAAATAATATACCCTTAGATTTAAAATTAATTAAGGAAGTAGATTTTTCCAAGACTGAAACTGAGAAGGCAATGCAGCAATTGATGAAATTAAAAATGCCCCCTACCGCCATTTTTACTTTTAAGAATAATATTACTTTAGATGCAATCAGATTTATAAAACGTGCCTGTCCTAAAAAGTTAGAAACCATTGATTTTACTGATTTCGGAAATCTTCCGCTATTCGAATATCTCGAGAATAAACCTGTCGCCTCCATTGATGAAAATTTTTATGAAGTTGGTAAACAAGCTGCCATCCTACTTTTTCAAATGATCAATGAAGACAATCAAACTTTAATTGAAAACCCTAAAAGTATTGAGATCCCCTGCGAACTGGTCATTCATTAATAATCACAGATCTTTCTTTCACAGGGTTAATTTAGCATGGTGAATTCTGCCACAACCCTTACGCAAATGAGCCACCTATTTCAGTTGATGCTCAGCGCTGATTAAATTGAAGTTTTCACCATCTTTCTTTGATGATATTTCTTTCATATTCACATCTCACCGACATAACAATTTGAATTTCCAAGAAATTGACATTCAGGCAATATTTTTAAGAAATTGGATTTCTTTTTTCATTCATCTCATATATATCATTACGTATTGTCATTAAATATTCCACTTTGCACTTCGAAAATATCTGTACTGAATTCGGGCTAACCGACTAAAGATAAAATCAAAAAAACAGGATTTACTTTCTGTCACAGATACCTGATTATCCAGGTATCGAAGTTTCGAATCAACTTAGAAAACATCTGGCAATCAACTAAAGAGGGAGATCGATTTCTGACTTCATAAAGCAGTACCATTCATATGTAAGAGATTCCATCCAGGTTATTTTTTAATTTTTGTCACCTAATGGTTCCAAAAAAAGTTATTCAAACGATTGACTAATGTATAACTTGATAAGTTAATTAAATTGGTTGATATTGCGGCTATCATCACAAAAAGCCACTCTAAATGAAAAGATTATTATTAATTTCTTGTCTAATTTTAGCCTTGTTTTCAGCTTCTTTTGCGCAGAAGGTTTCCATCATCCCACAGCCCCTAAGCGTTCAGGAAAAAAGTGGAAATTTTAAACTTTCATCTACTACAAAGATCGTTTATGAGAAGGGCAATATTGACCTTAAAGCCATCTCTGAAAAGTTATCTGATCAAATCAAAAAGACGACAGGTTTTCAGCTAAAAATAGCTGAAGCAGGGTTAAAGCCTTCAAAAAATGAAATTTCTTTACAATTAAAAAGTGGCCTTGATTCTTTAGGTAATGAAGGATATACATTATTTGTTTCTCCTGATCACATTGAGGTTAACGCAAATAAACCTGCCGGAATTTTCTATGGCACAGAAACTATTTATCAATTACTTAGTGGTGGAATAAAAAATATGAAGAGTGCGACATCGGTACTCATTCCTGCCGTTGAAATTTTGGATAAACCCCGTTTTCCCTGGCGCGGATTGATGCTGGATGTGGGGCGTTATTTCTATTCTGTAGATTTTATCAAACAATACATTGATGCCCTTGCCATGCATAAAATGAACACTTTCCATTGGCATCTGACAGAAGATCATGGTTGGAGAATCGAGATAAAGAAATACCCAAAACTTACCGAAGTGGGTGCATGGCGTGACGGAACACAATTTACCCGTTTCAATGAGCATATCAATCATAATCCACATGGCGGATATTATACACAGGATCAAATCCGGGAGGTGGTAAAATTTGCACAGGAGCGATATGTAAATATAGTTCCTGAGATTGAAATGCCTGGGCATACGCTGGCTGTATTAGCAGCTTACCCGGAACTTTCCTGCACAGGCGGCCCTTTTAAAATCCCTATTAATTGGGCAATTCAAAAAGACATTTATTGTGCGGGAAATGAAAAAACATTTGAATTTTTAGGAGATGTACTTTCAGAAGTAGCGGATCTTTTCCCATCATCTGTAATCCACATTGGTGGTGATGAAGCGCCGAAGGACCGCTGGAAGGCATGTTCAAAATGCCAGAAGAGAATAAAGGATGAGCATTTGAAAGATGAGCATGAACTTCAAAGCTATTTTATAAAACGGATTGAGGATTTATTACGTACAAAAAATAAAACAATAATAGGCTGGGATGAAATACTGGAAGGTGGCCTTGCGCCTAATGCCATTGTGATGTCGTGGCGTGGAGAAGAAGGAGGAATCGCTGCTGCAAAACAACACCATGATGTGGTCATGACGCCTAATCCTTTTACTTACCTGGATTATTACCAGGGTGAGCCTTACCATGAACCTGCTGCAATTGGAGGATTACTTACGCTGGAGAAAGTATATTCCTACGAACCGATTCCTTCTGTATTAACTGAAAAAGAAGCAAGTTATATAAAAGGTATTCAGGGAAATCTTTGGGCAGAATATGTGCATTCACCTGAAAAAGCCGAATATATGACATTTCCAAGAGCGGCAGCCATCGCAGAAATAGGCTGGTCTCAACCTCAAAATAAAAACTGGGAGAATTTTAAGCAACGTATGGAAACACAGTATAAGCGATATGAGTATGCGGGTATTAATTATTCCAAAAGCGCTTATAATGTATGGATAGAAAGTACTATTGACTCCACAACAAACAAGGCCACTGTAAAACTCAAGACCCAAAGTGTGGATCATGATATCCGCTATACGACCGACGGAACCGAGCCTACCATACAATCCGCCAAATACCTTGATCCATTTACATTTTCATTGCCCGCAACCATTAAAACAGCCAGTTTTAGAAATGGGGAAAAAATAAGTAATGTAAGTGCGAGGTCGGTTTTTATTAGTCAGGTGGATTAAAAGAGCATGTCAGCCTGAGCCTGTGGAAAGGTACAAGCACAGGCTGACAATATATCTCTGACTGACAAATTAATCTGCATCAAGTCCTTGTTTAATGCACATCTCATGAATAAATGTTAATACCTTATCTGATTTATTCAGGAAATATGGGTTAAACATTCGTAGTTATTAAGGTGGTAAGGTTTAAATTCAATTTGCAGATAGAATTATTGGATGAGTCTTTCATACGTAATAATCCAGATCTTTAATTGATCCTTTTTTGGAAGATTAAACGCTTTATAAACCGTCATAAGGAATAAATAATTACCAGTTAAGACTTTCTTAAGAAGAAATTATCCATTGACACAATAATTAATTGAGATTCTTGGGAATTCTTATTTACTTGATAATTTAGATCCCCCTACCCCGCGCCCTTTACCTCTCCACCTCCTCCTCCACCAGCCTCTTCACGTCCATCTTCACCTGGTAATAATTATCCAGAACCTGCTGTTGGGTAAAATGAGATACGATTGGAATCTCTTTAAAACGATTTCCTTCGGCGTGTAGTTTTTCTACATCGTTTATAATTTCTGCATGGAACATTTTTAGTTTTATTTTTTCATCCGGATTATCAGCTACAAGACCTACAAATTCACCCGAAGAAAGTGTCGCGATTTTAGAGGCCGGAATGGCGCTATCCAATTGCCTGGATCGACTGATGGAAGTATGGGGTCGGTTAATGGAAACGCTTTGTCTTTCTTGCATGATTTTACCCAAGCGTTCGGATAGCAGTTTGGAGGTCTCCCCCATTACCTGGCCGCTGATGATTTTTCCTGCAATATTTATAATAACATCGGCTTTTTCTTTTCCATAATCTTTTCTATTGCGGTGAAGTGATAAAAATTGTATACGAAAATTAGATTTCCATTATTAAGGTGAAATGTTTTCTGTACTGAAGGATGATTTTTTGGTTCAGAAACTGAAGAAATGATACTGGACTCCTTCCTGATATTTTTTTTGAACTTTGCAGGACTTAAATATTCAAAGAAGCTAAAATAAGCAGGATTCTATAAAATGAGTCTTCACTTCTCTAAATGCAGAAAAAAAATTCTCAATTCAAACTTTGTAACTTTTTCTTTAATTTTTACTCAGTACTTAAATAGCAAGTACTCTAGAGCTGAATCAAAAGTAGTTTTGAATAGAAAAATAAGTTGCTCATCTAATATCCTACAAACAATGTGGTTAAATGCTCTGGTTAGAAAACCAACAAGTGCGCTTACTCAAAAACATTTAAAAGGCTGATCCTTTTACTTTAAAATGGCATATTTATTGGTTCAGTCATTTAACGAATTGTTAACTATTCCTAATATATCCAATATCAATAAAACAACGATCATGACAAAAACGCTTACGCTTTTCCTCACATCTTATGTTCTCTTTTTATTCGGCTGCGCTATCCCCCGCCCCTCCGTCCCAGTAGGCATTTATCCCAAAATACCTCAGAAAATTCCTGCGCCTAATGCTGCTACAGCAATCGTTCCGGAAGGTTACAAAGTGGAGATTTTTATGAAAGACTTGATATGGCCGACAAGCATTGAATTTGATGAAAGCGGAAATACATATGTGGCTGAATCCGGATTTGTTTATGGAGATCTTGCTGCTCCCACACCAATTTTTAAAATTAGTCCTGATGGAAAAATTGCTCGGTTTGCAGAAGGATTTATCGGGCCAATCACAGACCTTCTTTGGCATAACGGGTTATTATATGTTTCCCACAAAGGAAAAATTTCTACTGTTTCACAGAACGGCAACATTACCGATATAATTACAGAATTACCCAGTTATGGCGATCATCAGAACAATGGAATGAGTATTGGCCCTGATGGAAAGTTATATTTTGGACAAGGCACCGCAACAAACTCCGGCATTGTAGGCCTGGATAATGTGTACCCATATATCTGGTTAATGCTGTACCCTGAAGAACACGACATTCCTGCAAAAGATATAAGAATGACAAACGAAAGTTTTTTGACGCCCCATGCGAATAATGTACTTGCGAGGCAAGGAAAACTTTTGTCTTTTGGCAGTAATCTCACTTACGCAGTGACAAGTCTTTTCAACCGGAATAAAAATAAATCACTGCTTGTAAGAACCAGAGGTTTTAATGCTTTTGGGGAAAAATCAAAAGATATAAAAGGTCAGGTAAAGTCCAGTGGCACTATTTTAAGGTCAAACCCGGATGGATCTGGTCTTGAAGTATATGCCTGGGGATTGCGCAATCCGTATGGAGTGGTTTGGGGCCCTGACGGTAAGCTATATGTAACAGATAATGCGTATGATGCTAGAGGCAGCAGGCCCATAGCGAATGCAAAGGATAATATTTTTCAAATTAAGCAGGATGCATGGTATGGTTTTCCTGATTTTTCCAGTGGTATACCGGTCACAGATCCCCAATTCCGTTCCCAACGAGGATCGAAAATAAAATTTTTAATGAAAGATCATCCTGCACTTGATATGCCCTGGATGACACGACCTGCAAATTCAGCAACTACGAAATTTGATTTTAGTACTAATGAAAATTTTGGATACAAGGGTCAAATATTTTTAGCAGAATTTGGTTCAGGAACACCAGCAACGGGAGAAGCAAATTTTAGCGGTTATACTGTTGTAAGAATTGATCCAGCAACAAAAGAAACACAACCTTTTTTAAGTACAAAAGCCACTCAGCAAGAACAGGAGGCAGGTGCAACAGCCGGACCAAGACGGCCAGTTGAAGCAAAATTTTCGAGGAACGGGGATGCATTATACATTGTAGATATTGGTGTAATAGGGTTTGATCTGGCAGGTGCAGGCCCTTTTCCAAGTCCGGCTCCGGGAACAGGTGTTATTTGGCGCATAACAAAAGTAGGCACGAATGTAACTATGCCACCTGCAAACCTATCGCCTATGCCACCCAAGGCGGGACAATAATAAGCGGGGTATGAAAGTTTTTAATAAACTGCTGATTGCCTTGTTTGTTTTATCAGCAGCCTTCAATATAATGATCCAGACCCCTATATCTGGATGCCCATTTATTTATTTGGAGTTCTGCTCTGCTACCTTGCAATAAAAGAGCAATATCATGTATCGTTATTTATTGTTGGTTGATAATCTATACGGGATATGCTTTATACCTGGTGTTCACTGATAACGGTGTTTTAGATTGGTTATTTATACATGATGCAGAGAACATCGTACAATCCATGGAAATTAAAAAACCCTTGATAGAAGAGACAAGAGAATTTGTCGGATTACTAATTCTTATAGTTTCATTACTTATAAACATAATCTGGCTATCCAAAAGGACAAAGATTAAACAGGTCAAATGATATAGAAGTTCGCAGCTCAAAAATCTAAATACCGGACACGATGCAACAATGATTTATGTATAAAATATTCTTATTCCTCTTTTTACCCTGCATCGGTATGGCCCAATCAGTACAGGTTTTGAAAGGAAACGTAATCAATGGTAAGAATAAAGAATTGGAAGGTGTGGTCGTAAGTCTGCTGAATAGTCCATTCGGAACTTTAACCGATGCGGAATGAAACTTTGAAATTAAAAATATTAACCCGGGAAGCTATATTTTAAATGCAAGCATCATTGGCTATGCCGACAACAACAGAGGGATCACAATTAAAATGGAATCTCAACCCCTCACAATTGTGATGCATCACTTATATAAACAATTAGACGAACTAACCGTAACTGCTCAAAAAAGAGAAGAGCCCGTACAACAATTACCTGTCAGCATTACTGCTCTTTCTGCCCGGCAAATTGAAAATTGGCGACTATAGGATATAAATGATCTGACGGCAATTTCTCCAAATCTATTTACAGGTGATCCAGGTGATAAGAGAAGCCTTACTTCCATAAGAGGAATAGTTACCACATCATACGACCCGGCGGTTGCAACCTACATTGATGGTGTTAATCAATTCGGTCTTGATAGTTATGATTCTCAATTGTATGATGTGGAAAGAATAGAAATTCTAAGAGGCCCACAGGGAACACTTTACGGGCGAAACGCGATGGGAGAGGTAATTAATATCATTACCAAAAAACCGGAAAACAAAACAAACTGCTTTTGCAGAAGCAAGTATAGGAAATTATCATTCGCAGAGATTTACGGCCGGCGTAAAAACTGCTGTAATAAAAGATAAACTCTATGTAGGTGTTGCAGGCATGTATGAGAGTACTGATGTATTTACCTGAATGAATTTAATAATAGTAGGTACGATAAAAGCAAAGTATTTCGGGAAATTATTATTTAATTATAAAATACCTGATCAATAAAAAATGGGGCTTTTCTATCAATTTTAAACATATTGCCAACCGGAATGCAGGACCATTCCCCTTAGTAACGGATGCCGAGGAAGCGATTAAAAATCCGTACAAATTATCTCAGAATGCTATTACAAAAATGGTTGATACCACGAAGAACGCTTCTGCTACTCTTTCTTATTCGGGAAGTAATTTCAATTCCCAATCCTCCTACCAATCAAACTATCGCTTTTACAAGAAACCTATTGACGCCGATTTTTCTCCTATTGAAGCCATTACAATTATTAATGATTACGGACAGAAATGGAATAAGGTAAAAGTTTTTACGCAAGAATCTAAGTTTTCATCTTCTGCGGGATCAAATAATAGACTTAGCTGGGTAACCGGCACTTATCTGTTTCATCAGCATAGTCCTGTAAAACAAGCCACTCATTTTGGAGAAGATGCGATGATGGCAGGGATGCCTGAGAATAATTTTTCTCTAATCAATACATCTACTTCAAGGACTAAGGGTGTTGCCATTTATGGGCAGGCAACTTATCTGGCTTATTCTAAAATTGATATAATTGCCGGATTGAGGTATGATTACGAGCATAAAAGATTAAGCATTTTGGGTGAATATCAAAAAGATCATGATCACATTCCTCTTTTTGCATTTCAAAGCGATACTTCCGCAAATACCAATTTTAACGCCGTAAGTCCCAAGCTCGGGATGGCCTATCATTTAACAGAAAATAACCATGCTTTTATCACTTATTCTAAAGGCTTCCGTGCAGGTGGTTTAACCCCTCTCTCTTCTGATCCTTCGCAGCCGCCACTTTTTAAATTAAAACCCGAACAAAGTTCTTCTATAGAGGCAGGTTTTAAAAATACTTTTTTTACTAAAAGAATGACTTTTAACATTCCCTTCTTTCTTACAAACGTAAATGATGTGCAAGTGCCAACCCTAATTTTACCCGAAGCTGTTACAATCACAAAGAATACAGGCAAAATTGGAAAGCAAAGGTGTGGAATTGGAAATGGCTGCATTGGTTTTTAGAGATTTTCAGATTGATTATAATTTTGGATACACACACGCTACTTTCAATCCTTTCAAAACTTCTTCTGACAATGCGGAAATAAACCTTGCCGGCAACTGGCAAATATTTACGACAGATATAACTTCTATGCTTGCCTTTCAATTTAATATCAGTATCGGGAAGGCAAGTAACCAACTTTTTGTCCGGGGTGAATAGAGATACCTGGGAAACCAATATTTCGACATTGCAAACACAATACAACAAAAGCCTTATAGTATTATCGATGGAACTACTGGATTAAAGCTAAAGCAAAACTCTCTTTCTTTTTATATCAGAAACTTAACGGGCAAAAATTACATTCTTTATGCGTATGATTTTGGAGCAGTTCATTTGTGTAGTCCGCTTACATTTGGCACACCTTGTCTGTTAAGTTATAGTTTATATATTTAAGAAGTATAGTTTATAGATGAAAAAATTTCCTGGTAAGTTTGGCAGAGCGAGGTGGAAGACAAAAGTATTCGGCTCTTTTTCAATAAGAATTGACCTAAAGAAACTTGCACAAAAATTTCATCAAAGAGGAAATTAAACCAATACCTCTTCCCCTACCCTGCCATTAACCTCCCCACCTCCTCCTCCACCAGCTTTTTCACATCCATTTTTACCTGGTAATAATTATCCAGAACCTGCTGTTGAGTCACTATGGAAACGATGGGGATCTCCTTAAAACGATTTGCTTCTGTCTGTAATTTTTTTACATCATTTATAATCTCTGCATGGAACATTTTTAGTTTGATCTTTTCATCGGGGTTGTCGGCGACAAGACCTACAAATTCGCCGGATGAAAGCGTTGCAATTTTGGAAGCGGGTATGGCACTGTCCAGTTGCCTGGAACGACTGATGGAAGTATCCGTTCGGTTGATGGAAACACTCTGCCTGTCTTGCATGATCTTACCAAAGCGTTCTGATAAAAGTTTGGAGGTCTCCCCCATTACCTGGCCGCTGATGATGTTTCCGGCGATATTTATAATGACATCGGCTTTCTCCTTTCCATAATCTTTTCTTAACTGGCTAAAATCCTGCATGGCTAATGTGGTTGCTACCTGGTTGCTTCTGGCTGTAGCGATGAGACTGTCCATATTGTTGAAATAAATTGTTGGAAACTCATCAAATATTAA
>JBBSSE010000064.1:0-10174 GCA_038242375.1 Chitinophagales bacterium | reverse complement strand
GTAGGTGAGATCGTGCCTCCAGGTTTGCACCCGATAAAATCACCTGTCTTTTTCTAGCGCAGGTCTCCCGACCTGTGCTGCCTCGTTACTAAACCAATTATACAAATACCAGTACTAAACCATCAGAATTCAGAATTTTTTAAATTTTAAAGACATGAATTTTATTCACGAATTACACAAAAAACCTAAAACCTACTACTTAAAACCTTATTCCCAACACGAATTTCAGGCACGGATTACACGAATTTTACAAGAGCTGTGAGCTATAAGCTGTAAGCTGTGAGCCGCAAGAACACCTCCAACACAAACTCCAAACTCCAAACTCCAAACTCCTAACTCCTAACTCCTAACTCTGAACTCCTAACTCTGAACTCGGCCTCTGTAACTTTTCCCCCTTTCCCCCCGTTTGTATAAAATATTTTCCAATTAAATAAAAATAATGACCGCTTATCCATGATTCAGTACTTTGTAAAGCATAGTACTTAGTTTTGGGTTGTAATATCGCAAACATAGTAATCTCAAAAAAATGAAACATTTTATCTTTTTAACACTTGTTACTCTTTTAATGGCACCTGCTTCATTCGCCCAAAGCCAATCCACTACTATCAAAGGAGCTGTTATGGATAAAGGAATTCTAGCCCCCATTGAGGCGGCGACCATTTCTCTATATTCTGTAAAAGATACCATTTTGGTGAAGGCGGATTTTACAGATTCATCTGGTGTCTTCCAATTTGAGAACATTTTACCCGGCCAATATTTTGTTTTGGCTACCGCTTCCGGGTATTTAGATTTGTATAGCCCTGAATTTGAAACCGGAACCAAGAATGATCTTTCATTAGGTTCATTAAAAATGGAAAAAGACATTACGACCCTTAAAGGGATTACAGTGGAAGCGCCCCGGAAATTGATAGAACGAAAAATTGACCGGACGGTTGTGAATGTGGATGCCTCCATTTCAAATGCAGGTGCTTCCGCCCTGGAAGTTTTGGAGAAAGCTCCGGGAGTGAGTGTAGATAAGGATGGAAACGTAAGCCTGAAAGGAAAGCAGGGAGTCCTGATCATTATTGACGGACGGCCATCTTACCTGAGTGGAGAGGAACTTGCAAATTTTTTGAGAAATATGCCCTCATCAGATATTGATCAGATTGAAATTATGACCAATCCTCCGGCAAAATATGATGCTTCCGGTAATTCCGGAGTGATCAATTTGAAATTGAAAAAGATTAAGAAGTCCGGTTTGAATGGAAGTGGCAGTGCATCCGTTAGCCAATCCGTTTATACCGGTACCAGTAATAGTTTGAATGTGAATTACAGGAAAGGTAAAATAAATATTTTCGGTAACTATGGCTATTCTCTTTTCAAAGGAGAAAATCAAAATAATATTCAGCGAAAATTCAGAAATCCGGAAACGAACCAGGTTGAATCCATTTTTGATCAGGATGGAGAAACATTTAGAAAAGGAACTTACCAGAATTTAAAAGTCGGGTTGGATTTTTACGCCAATAAAAAAACAACCTACGGTTTTTCCTTGTCGGGCTACTTTAATCCCGGAAAAAGTAATGGTGTAAATACAACAAAAATTAAAACCAGTGCCAATGAGATAGATTCGGTGGTTCAATCAAATTCGTTGAATGAACGAAATTCTAAAAATGGATCGGTCAATTTGAATTTCAGGCATATTTTTGATACCACCGGAAAGGAAATGACCGTGGATCTCGATTATCTAAAGTATGCGCAGGATGCAAATATGCTTTTAGTTGGAAATTATCTTTTTCCGGATTACTCGATAAAACGCCCTTCCTCTTTTTTAAAAGGAAATCTACCCTCAGATGTAACCATTTATTCAGCAAAAAGTGATTTTATTTTCCCTTTGAAAAAGGGAAGTAAACTGGAAGCAGGAATTAAAAGCAGTTATGTGATAACTGATAATGAGGCCCTGTATAAAATAAAAGCTGGAGATGATTACAAGGTGGATGATGGAAAAACAAATCATTTCATCTATAAAGAAAATATTAACGCCGCTTATATCAACTATTCAAGACAGGTCAAAAAATGGGGTATTCAAGCTGGGTTACGGGCTGAAAATACAAATGCAAAAGGAGACCAAAAGGGAAATAGTTCCAGGCCCGATTCATCGTTTGAGAAAAATTATATTAATTTTTTTCCAACAGCATTTGTAAGTTATGCACTTAATGATAACAATACATTTTCGGTGAACTACGGAAGAAGAGTGGATCGCCCTTCTTACCAGGATCTAAATCCTTTCTATTATTTCCTCGACGAATATACATACGAGGTTGGAAATACCTTATTACAACCACAGTTTTCGAACAATTTTGAATTGTCGCATAGCTACAAAGGATTTTTAAACACTACTTTAAATTACAGCAAAACAACGGATGTGTTTACACAGGTTTTACGACAATTGACCAGTGAAAGAAAAACCTATCAGACAACGGAGAACCTTTCAGTGAGAACAAACCTGGGATTGGCTGTGAGTGCAAATGTTCCTGTTACGAAATTTTGGAACGCCGATATTTATACTAACCTGTCCAGGATGAATTTTAAGGGTGAAATAGATGGCGGGAAGTTGGATAGTAAAAATCTTTCTTTTACCGGTAATGTTACCAACCGTTTCAATCTGAAGAAAGGCTGGAATGCGGAATTAAGTGGTTTTTATACCTCCCGAATGATTGAAGGTCAAATCATTATTCTGCCCAACTGGCGCATGGATGCAGCTATCTCGAAGAAAATATTGAAGGATAAAGGAAGTTTGAAATTTGCCTTTCGCGATGTATTAAATACATCCAAAATGGTTGGCTACATCAGGTTTCAGCAAATTGATCTGGATATCCGGCATAAAAATTATCAGTCTGCCCGCCTGACATTTTCGTATAGATTTGGAAAATCTTCTAAAAATGGTCCGTCCAGGAAAACCGGTGGCTTATCTGATGAAGAGAGCAGGATAAAATAATTCTTTGGCTAATTAAATATTGACTAAAAAACGAAACCAGCTAAATCAAAAATAGTAGTTGGTTTCGTTTTTTTTAGAATTTTTTTTAATGATTTACCAGCTTTTCCACTTAAAGCATGTTATCTCCTTTTGATTTTTTATCTTTGCACTCCAATAAAAAATAATAAGTATGCCCTCTTTTGATTTAGTAAGTAAAGTTGATTTGCAAACCCTTGACAATGCGGTAAATACGGTAGAGAAGGAAATTAAGAATCGTTTTGATTTTAAAGGCAGCCATGTGGTTATCGAACTTAATAAAAAGGATTTTAAGGTAAACCTGGAAGCGGATAGTGAAATGAAACTTCAGCAAATAATTGATGTGGTCATCAGTAAAAGTATGAAACAAGGACTTGCCGCTGAAATTTTTGATTTTACCAAAGAGCCTTTCCAGAGCGGAAAAGTGGTAAAACAGGAAGTGCCAGTAAGAAATGGTATCAGCCAGGAGGATGCAAAAAAGATCGTAAAGCTGATAAAAGATGGCAAATTCAAAGTGCAGGCTGCTATTATGGATGACATTGTGCGTGTAACATCTAAAAAAATAGATGATTTACAGGATGTAATCCAGGCATCAAAAAGTTGGGACCTCGGGCTGGCTTTGCAATATGTCAATATGAAATAGCTTACTATTAATAACGAAATGATTGTTGCAAATTTATTTTTGGTAGTATTTTATATTCCGCTAACTTTGCACACTTAAAAATTTCATGGAGACTTATTGAAGGCAGCCATGATCAAAAACAAAAAATATGAAAAAAGAAATTCATCCAGGCAACTACAGATTTGTAGTATTTCGTGATATGAGTAATGAGACCATGTTTCTTAGCAGGTCAACTGCCGCTTCCAATGAGAAAGTTACCTGGGAAGATGGTAAAGAATATCCTGTTATTAAACTGGAGATTTCAAATACTTCACATCCTTTCTACACAGGTAAGAATATGCTTGTAGATACCGCCGGTCGTATTGATAAATTTAAGAAGCGTTACGCCAAAAAAGCCTAAACGACTTTTTATTGATATAATTTTAGAATCCCCCTTTATCGGGGGATTTTTATTTTGCTACCTTTAGATGGTTTCTGAAACCGGTGCTTTTATCAATGATTTTCAAAAAGATATCTACATGAATATTCTATTGGATGATTTGCCCTATAATAGTGCGCTTTTTCCTTTTGCACAGTTGCGCTCTCTCGCGCATATACGCCTGGGTATATGTACTATTTTTGAAAAATGGAGTTTCTATTTTCCCGGTAAAGTATTTATAATATCCGAAATCTCTGATGAAACTCTCCAGAATACATCTTTTGAAAAGTTTCCTGCGAACATTATTCCTCCCAATTCATTTTTAAAAAATCTATCCGGGGAAAATCAACCTTTACAAATGCCGGAAGATGCCAAAATCCTTTATCATCCCTGGGAACTGTTTTTGTATAACGACTGGGCAATCAGACAGGATTTCGAAATGTTGACACATGGCCGTACATCGCAAAAAATACCAGAGGGTACGGTTGCCAAAGAGATTCATAATATATTTGTCGAAGAAGGAGCTAAAATAAATTTCTCGATGATTAATGCTGAAGGTGGACCTGTTTATATAGGGAAAAATGCTGAAATTATGGAAGGATGTTTGCTTAGAGGGCCAATAGCATTGGGTGAAAACAGTGTGCTCAAAATGGGAACGAAGATTTACGGCGCCACTACGATTGGTCCGAATTGTGTAGCAGGAGGTGAAATAAAAAATTCCATTTTAATGGAATGGTCTAATAAAGGACATGATGGGTACCTGGGTGATTCAGTGATCGGCGAATGGTGTAATCTGGGAGCAGGTACCAGTAACTCAAATCTTAAAAACAATGCTTCGGCAGTAAAGGTTTGGGTGAAAGATGAAAACGCGTTTGTAAGTGCCGGGTTAAAATGTGGTTTATTAATGGGAAGTTATAGCAGAAGTGCTATTAATACCTCCTTTAATACAGGCACAATCGTGGGAAGTAGTTGTAATGTTTTTGGTACATCCTTTCCACCTAAATTTATAGATAATTTTACCTGGGGGAATGAAATATACGATTTGGAAAAAGCACTTAAAGATATAATCAATTGGAAGAAACTGAAAGGTGTTCAGCCTTATGCTCAGGAAAAAGAATCATTAATAAACATTTATAAAAACATTTAAAAAACATGAGAAAACAGATCGCAGCAGCTAATTGGAAAATGAATTTAACCCTCGATCAGGCCCGAACTTTATTAGCCGATATTATTGAGAAGGAAATTCCTTTGTCTGCTAACCAGGAAGTGATTATTGCCGTCCCCTTTCCCTACCTGGTACTTGCTCAGGAAAAATTAGCACATTTGGAAAGATACCAGGTTGCCGCTCAAAATTGCTATGGCAAACCTTCAGGTGCTTTTACCGGGGAAGTAAGTGCAGGAATGATCGCGTCTTGTGGCGTACAATATGTAATCATAGGCCATAGTGAAAGAAGAGAATACTTTAATGAGGACCATGAAATCCTTACTGAGAAAATTGGTGAGTGTTTTATCAATCAGTTAAAGCCGATTTTTTGTTGCGGAGAATCTCTTGAAATAAGAGAGGCCGGAACACAAAATGAATACGTTGAGAAACAAATCAGGGAAAGTTTGTTTCATTTGAATGAAGAACAAATGACCAATTTTATTATTGCTTACGAACCAATCTGGGCCATCGGTACCGGAAAAACAGCCAGTTCAGACCAGGCCCAGGAAATGCATGCGCACATCAGAAATGTGCTGAAGCAGAAGTATGGAAGTGAGGTAGCTGATTCTATTTCCATATTGTATGGTGGAAGTGTGAGAGAAAATAATGCTGCAGAAATTTTTGGAAAGCCTGATGTAGATGGAGGTTTAGTTGGAGGCGCTTCTTTGAATGCCGATGAATTTGAATCTGTGATAAAGGGTTTAAAATAGACCCTATCACTGAAATGTTATGCAACCGGAATGTAGATTTTAATAAATACTATTCCTGTTACTGAATTGATTTTAGAGCCACCGTCCTTTATTTATCTATTGGACGGTGACTTTTCATTTCAGCGTTTTTCGGGTATAGTAAATCGAAAATAAAACCCGGCATATTTCCTCCAATCAGGAATGTAAATTACCAGAACAACAAATGAACATTCAGAAACTTTTATATCAAAATATTTTTTGGCGTGGTTTGTTTTTTGTGACCAGTTTTTTATTGAATATTCTCATTGCAAGACATTTTGATGCGGCTATTACCGGCTGGATCTATTATCTTTTTACCATCTTTTCATTCTACACACTTATCGGCAGTTTTAGTCTGGAAGCGGGTCTGGTTTATTTTGGGTCAAAGAAAGAAATTTCCCTGGGAAAACTAACTGGTTTTTCGATGCTTTGGACGTTTTCTATTGCGTTGCTTGTTGTTATCAGTTATTTTGTACTTATTCTGTTGGGCATTGATATACCTATGGTGAAATTTCAGTACGCCCTTCTATTTATTTGTGGTAATATTTTACTAACGTTCATTACGAGCTTATTTTATGCGCAGCAGAATTATATTATATCCAATTTGTCAGCTATTGCTGTAAACGTTCTTTTAATAATCTTATTATTAAATGTACGGCTTGCATCGTGGCTTAGTAATGAAGTCTTTATTTCCATTTATTTTGGTAGTTATTTATTCACAGGTATTGTGTTGTTGCTCCTGCTGTTTAAACGCCTTTCTTTATCAAAATTTAGAATGATCGAAGCTGTTCAATTGAAAAAACTCTTCCGGTATTCCATGCTTGCTTTTTTTTCCAATCTTGTTTTTTTTCTTTTATACAAAATCGATTATTGGTTTGTAAACAGGTATTGTAGTTTGGAAGATCTTGGCAATTATATACAGGTATCAAAAGTGGCCCAGATGTTTTTTGTATTGCCGGGAATTCTTGCCGGTGCCCTCTTTCCGCTCATTGCGGGAAATCATATAGGAAAGATTGAAAATGCGCTGAAGACTATTTCCAGAACAATTTTTTTTCTGTATTTATCAGGATGCGTTGTATTAATAATTGTTGGAAAATGGTTGTTCCCCTTTGTTTTCGGGGAAAGTTTTTCAGGTATGTACCGGCCCTTTCTTTTTTTAATACCCGGTATTTTGGCTTTGTCCACTTTGTACACGCTAACAGCTTATTTTTCCGGGAAAAACAAAATTTCTGTCAATCTTAAAGGTTCCTTACTCGCCTTGGTTATAATCGTAACCGGAGATGCTATTCTTATTCCAAAATATGGGATAGTTGCTGCTGCAGCCGTTAGCAGTTTTGGGTATATAGTTTATCATATTTATGTTCTGTTTACCTTTAATCGTATTCATCACAGTGGTGTGCTTGATTTTTTTTATTTTCGGTTAAGTGATTTGAAAAAACTGAAGGAGTCCATTTATAAAAACATTAAAATAGTATGATCAGGAGGAGTGAAGAAATGTATTCAAATTCCCAATACCTTGAAAATACAGGTAATTGGCATGTGGAGGATTCTGCCTGGAAAGCGAAAATGATCTCTGATTTGTATAAGAAAAACAACTTACATCCAAAAACTGTTGTAGAGGTCGGATGCGGTGCAGGAGCTATTTTGGAAAATCTGCAACAAAAAGATGGAGGCATTGAACAACTGGATGGATTTGATATTTCGCCCCAGGCAATTTCTCTTGCAGGAACGAGAAGTAATTCAAAATTATTCTTTCACCAGGTCGATTTTTTAAAGGAAGATTTTCCGGTTTCAGATCTGCTGCTTATGATAGATGTGATGGAACATGTGGATGATTTCTATCATTTTATGAGAGGGATTCAACCAGGAGGACGGCATTTTATTTTCCATATTCCAATGGATCTTTCCTGCCGCACTATTTTAAAACCACATGTATTATTACAACAAAGAAATTCTGTAGGGCATATCCATTATTTTTCAGAGGAAATGATATTTTGGATATTAAAAGACACCGGGTATGAAATAATCGATTGGCAATTTACCAAACCGGTCATTGATATTTATGCCGCAAAAGGAGTCAAACAAACAGTAAAGAAATTTTTACGAAATAGTTCATTTGGTATAAATCCCGCCCTAAGCGCGAAACTTTGGGGAGGCTATTCTCTGATGATCCTGGCAAAGCCTGCTTAAATCTTATAAAGACATGACGAATTATGTACTTTGGCTGGTGAGTTGGTATCCTGATAAAACCGATGTTTTTAATGGGGATTTTATTGAGCGTCATGCAAAAGCTGTGACTGGATTTATTCCTGTGGTAGTGATATTTATTACAAAAGATAGCTCCTTAAAAAAAGGACAGGTTGTCATTGAAAAACAAGTTGAAGGTAACCTCGTTGTTTACCGTGGGTATTATCGTATTTCTTCTTTTCCTTTTTCGGAGAAATTGTTTTCTTTATTTAGATATTTTTCAGTGCAAAAAAAGATATTTTCCCAAATTAAAAAGGAAAGGGGATTGCCTGATTTAGCACATGTTCATATAGCTTTCAAAGCTGGAATATTTGCCCGGTATTTAAAGAAGATCTACCGGATACCTTATGTAATCACAGAGCATTGGACCGGGTATTATCCCAGGAGTCCGAATAGTATTTACAAGACGGATTTTTTTACCATCCGTTTTACTAAATGGATCCTGAAAGGGGCTGATTTTTTATTGCCTGTCGCCAGGAAATTAGGTGAAACGATCAATGAGTTTACCCACGTAAAATCTTTAGTAGTGCCGAATGTGGTGGATACGGATTTGTTTTATTATAAACCTTCTGTTAGAGGAAAGTTCAAATTTGTACATCCATCTACCATGAGTTATGTCAAAAATCCCGATGGGATTTTAAGAGCAGCTATTGAGCTGAACAAAGAAGGGTATGAGTTTGAGCTATTAATGATTGGCGGAGTTTCAGATTCTTTAGTGGAACTGGCAGATAAATCCGGGGGGTTAAACCAGTATATATTTTTCAAAAAAGAAATTCCCTATGTGCAGGTTGCTTCCGAAATGCAGCATTCCTCAGCTTTGGTCCTTTTTAGTAGGTTTGAAAATTTGCCTTGTGTCATTCTTGAAGCATTATGTTGCGGCCTACCCGTTGTTTCTACTGATGTTGGCGGAATCAGGGATGTGATTGATCAAACTAATGGTATACTTGTAGAAAATGAAAATGAAGCAGCATTGAAAAACGCGATGGAAAAGATGATTCGAAACTACGAGCTCTTTAACCGGGAACGAATTGCCGGGGAATCATCGCTAAAGTTTAAATATTCAACTATTGGCCGGCAGATTATCGATGTTTATGGGTTGGTATTAAAGAAGTAAATAAAACCTTGGTAAACTTCGGATAGATATGCAATAGATTACCTGTTTTTCTTATCTTCGCCGCCAATTATGAAGAACATCAGAAATTTTTGTATTATAGCTCACATTGACCATGGTAAGAGCACCCTGGCGGATCGTTTGCTTGAATTTACCCATACGATTAGTGATCGTGACATGCAATCGCAGGTTTTGGATAATATGGATTTAGAACGGGAGAAAGGAATTACGATTAAAAGCCACGCAATACAGATCAATTATCAATTAGATGGTGAAGAATATATTCTGAACCTCATCGATACTCCCGGACACGTGGATTTCAGTTATGAGGTAAGCCGGGCACTTGCTGCCTGTGAAGGAGCTTTGTTACTTGTAGATGCTACACAAGGTATTCAGGCTCAGACAATATCAAATTTATATCTTGCTATTGAAAACGATCTCGAGATTATTCCGGTGTTGAATAAAATAGATATGGATGGTGCCATGATTGGTGAGGTAGAAGATCAGATAATCGAATTAATCGGATGTAAGCAAGAAGACATTCTTCATGCCAGTGCTAAAACTGGTGTTGGTGTTTTAGAGATCCTGGCAGCCATTATTAAACGGGTACCTGCGCCAACAGGAAAAGTTGATGCACCACTTCAGGCTCTGATATTTGATAGTGTTTTCAATAGTTTTCGCGGAATCATTGTTTATTATAGGATATTCAATGGCACTCTTAAGAAGGGTGATAAAATTAAATTTTCCAATACAGGAAAGGAATATACTGCGGATGAAGTGGGAATTCTGAAAATAGGAATGACTCCAAAGCCGGAAGTTAAAGCCGGCGACGTAGGATATGTAATTACCGGGATT
>JBBSSE010000063.1:0-10284 GCA_038242375.1 Chitinophagales bacterium | reverse complement strand
TAAAAAATAAATCAACAACAAGAATCACTATTAATAAAAAATAAAAACAAGGCAAATGGCCGACTTAAGATTTCAAAGAAACTTTGGTATTGCTGCTCACATTGATGCAGGCAAAACTACTACTACAGAGCGCATTCTGTATTACACAGGTGTAAACCATAAAATTGGAGAAACACATGATGGGTCCGCTACAATGGACTGGATGGCACAGGAGCAGGAAAGAGGTATTACCATTACTTCTGCTGCAACTACCTGCTTTTGGAATTTCCCTATGGTTCAGGGCCAAAAAACGCCTGATACACATCAATATAAATTTAATATTATTGATACCCCGGGTCACGTGGATTTTACTGTGGAAGTAGAACGTTCTCTTCGTGTACTGGATGGTTTATTATCATTGTTTTGTGCTGTAAGTGGTGTAGAGCCTCAAAGTGAAACAGTATGGCGCCAGGCAAATAAATATAAAGTACCCCGTATTGGATTTGTAAATAAAATGGACCGTTCAGGTGCTGACTTTTTAAACGTGGTAAAACAGGTGAAAGAAATGTTAGGCGCGAAAGCGGTTCCACTTCAATTACCAATAGGTGCTGAAGAAACGTTCAAAGGTGTGGTTGATTTGATCACCTTGAAAGCGATCGTTTGGGATGATTCAACCATGGGAATGACTTTTAATGAAGTTCCTATTCCGGAAGATATGATTGATGACGTGAACGAATGGAGACAACATCTTGTAGAAGCAGTTGCAGAATATGATGAAGCGTTGTTGGAGAAATTCTTTGATGATCCGAATTCAATTACAGAAGACGAAATGCATGCGGCAATTCGCAAAGCAACCATCGATATTTCCATCATTCCGATGATGTGTGGTTCTTCTTTTAAAAACAAAGGAGTTCAGGCAGCTTTGGACGCAATCGTTCGTTACCTTCCTGGTCCTTTGGATATTGAAGCTATTAAAGGTATTAATCCTGATACAGGTGATGAAGTTGAGCGTCATCCGGATATTAAAGAGCCTTTTAGTGCACTTGCATTTAAAATTATGACTGATCCTTTCGTTGGTCGTCTGGCATTTTTCCGTGCATATAGCGGCCGTCTGGATGCAGGATCCTATGTTTTAAACACACGTACCGGTAAGAAGGAGCGGATTTCCCGTATCATGCAAATGCATGCGAACAAACAAAATCCAATGGATTTTATTACTGCCGGAGATATTGGAGCTGCAATTGGATTTAAAGACATTAAAACAGGAGATACGCTTTGTGATGAAGATCATCCGATTGTTTTAGAAGCCATGACATTCCCTGAACCCGTAATTTCGGTAGCAGTAGAGCCTAAAACACAGGCTGATGTGGATAAAATGGGGATGGCTATCGCTAAATTAGTTGAGGAAGATCCTACTTTAAGGGTAAAAACCGATGAAGAAACCGGTCAGACGATCTTGAGTGGAATGGGCGAATTACATCTTGAAATTATTATTGAGCGTATGAAGCGTGAATTTAAGGTTGAGATTAATCAAGGTGCTCCTCAGGTAGCTTATAAGGAAGCATTTCAGAATACGATTGAGCATCGGGAAGTATTGAAGAAACAAACCGGTGGTCGTGGTAAATTTGCGGATATCCAGTTTAGTATAGGACCTGCTGATGAAGAATTTTTGAAAGAAGATAAAGGTAATTTCCAATTTGTCAATGGTTTGTTTGGTGGGTCTATTCCAAAAGAATTTGTTCCTGCTATTCAGAAAGGATTTGAAACCGCCATGACTACAGGTGTACTTGCAGGGTATCCGATGGAGAGCATGAAAGTGAGAGTTTATGATGGTTCATTCCACCAGGTCGATTCAGATGCAATGTCATTTGAGCTTTGTGCCAAACAAGGTTATCGCGAGGCTGGAAGAAAAGCTAAACCAGTTTTACTTGAGCCAATCATGAAAGTGGAAGTATTAACTCCTGATCAGTACATGGGTGATGTAACCGGAGATTTAAACCGTCGTCGTGGTATGCTTGAAGGAATGGATAGCCGTCATGGCGTTCAGGTTATTAAAGCGAAAGTTCCATTAAGCGAAATGTTTGGATATGTAACTCAGCTTCGTTCATTAAGTAGCGGACGTGCTACTTCTACAATGGAGTTTAGTCACTATGCTCCAGCGCCAAATAATATTGCTGAAGAAGTAATGGCTAAGCAAAAAGGTAAAGTGAAAATAGAAGATTAATCTCTGCTTTTTAAAGTATGAAATAAAAAACCCACTCTCAAAAAGAGTGGGTTTTTTATTTGAAAACTTTTATTTGAAAACCTCGGTGTTGAAAACTTTTGGTGTTGAAAGCCGTTCGTTGAAATAGATTGTTGGCTGCGAAATCCCAAATCCCAAATCCCAAATCCCAAATCCCAAATCCCAAATCGTAAATCCTAAATCGTATATTCCAAATCTAAACTCGCACAAATCCTTCCTTTATCGCGTATAGAACTAAGCCTACCCTGCTTTTAAGCTCTAATTTTTCAAATACCTGGTCACGGTACATATCGATGTTTCTTGGACTGGTGCTCATTTTCGCCGCGATTTCTTTATAAGTCATTTCGGTGCAGGCATGTTTAATAAACTCTTGTTCCTTGTCCGTGAGTTCGCTGCTTCTACTGGAAAGTGAGTTACTGCTTTTATTCACGAAATGAAGCATTGTATTACTCACCAATTCATTTGTATAAAAGCCTTTATGAAGGATGCAGTCAAAAGCCTCTTTTAAAATAGTAGGCTTACTGTCTTTTAAAATAAATCCCGAGACGCCGAGGTTAATCATTCTTATGATTGTCGTGTCATTATCCATCATGCTAAGGATCAAAACTTTCGTTTCCGGAAGATTCTTTTTAATCCAGGCCGCGGTTTCGAAGCCATCCATTACGGGCATGCTAATGTCTAATAAAACAATATCCGGCGTATTCTTTTTGGTGATCTGGTCTATAAAATCCTGACCATGATCTGCCTGGAATAAAACAAAATAGCCTTCAAAATTAGTGATAATTCTGGCCAGGCTGCTTCTTAACAGAATGTGGTCATCGACCAATGCTATAGTTGTCATTTAACGATGGGAGTTAGAAAGTAATTCTTACGGTGGTGCCGTTATTTTGCTGTGAAATTACCGAAAGTTTTGCACCAATGATCATTGCTCTTTCGGTGATGTTCCGGATTCCAATGCCGCTTTCTGCTGATTTCAGATTTTCTATATCAAATCCTTTACCGTTATCAATTATATTAATTGTAGTATGATCATTTGCTTTTTCTATTCGAATGATGATTTCTGAAGCATCTGCATGTTTTACAATATTGTTCAAAACTTCCTGAATGATCCGGAAAAGAATAATACCGTGATCATCGCTTACGGAAAAATTGGCCTCATCAATAAAAGATGTTTTAAATTTTCCGGTCTTTTCAAATTGCTCCAGCACTTTTATTACAGAAGCTGAAAACCCGTTATCTTTTATACTATTTGTGTTTAAACTGTGACTTAAACCACGCAGATCAGTAATCGCTTTCTCTAAAAGATTATCTGTGTATTCAATATCATTCTCCTGGCCATTTGTTGAAAGCGAATGCAATTGAAGTCTTGCCAGGCTAAGAACCTGTCCTATATTATCATGAATTTCACGGCTTATATGGGTGAGTGTTTGTTCCTGTATTTCCAATTGTGTACTTAAAAGAGTTTGCTCAAAATCTTTTTTAATTTTTTGATTTTCAAACATTAATTTATTTCTCCGTTGATTATGACGGGTCAAAGCAACCAGGAACATGATTGCTAAAAATACCAGGATAATGACAACGACTATAATGGTGAATATGACTTCTTCATTCGCGCGCATAAGTAAAAAGCATAAGAATATGATGAGTACAAGATAACATTCAAAACAGGCATGATGGTTCTATACAAAACTTTATTTACAATATTTAAATTGTTTATCCGTATAAACTGGTTCATCCCAAGTACGACCAAAGTACCTAAACTAAAAATAAGGAGGCCTGCGGCAATCCAGAAATAAGGATGTTTTGAAAGATTGAAATAATTTTCACTCACTGCCAATCTGAATAATAGCAAAATGCTCAAGAGTGTTGTACAAAATGATACAAAAATGATTGATAAAGTATTAAACTTTAAAACACCTTCAAAAAATAAAAAATTACATAGAAGAGCGACTGAAATAATTACGGAAATATAGATATAAATTTTTCTAAATTTCTCTTTGATGTTTAAAAAGTAATAGAACAAATAAAAATAGAGAGGTGTACTGGTAAACATCATGATGTTATACAGGTAATGATTGTTCAAAAAACCAAGTGTTTTAATTATGGCACTTAATGTTTCTATTAAAACGACTAAAAGTAGTAAAGGAACCATGGCACCGGCCATGAAAATTTTCAGCCCACGATAAAAGTAAATAGCTGAAAATAGAGCTATGTATTGAAAAAAGTGGAAATATTGCAGATATTCTAAATTCATCAGGGTAACAGATCTCCATAGTTTACCGGCAATTCATCATCTCCTTCATCATCTTTGGCCGGTTCACCTTTTGCGTTAAAAGGCCATAAAATAGTTGTGAACCTGCCTGCCGGTTCTGCTTTAGTTATTTGAAAGGTATTAAAGGAAATGGAAGGATATACTCCAAAATATATTTTTATTTCATGGGTATCCTTTCCTAATTTTTGCATCCAATCCAGCAATTCCTTTTTACCAAAGCCCACACTTTTTGAAAATCCTTTTGCAGGAGTATCTACACCAAATCCTTTCATGGTGGACTCATAATTTTTTATGCACTCATTAGCAACCTTGATATCTATTTTTTTCATAAAAAAATCATTCTGTTTAGATCAAATATATGAATATATATATGTTGTCCGAATAGTAATGTATTGGGTATTTGTTTATTTAATTATAGTTAATGTATGTAATGCCCTGCCATATTGAAGTTTATATGAAATAAGTATATTTCATTGTTGTTTTCACCAGTGAGCAATTGTTGATTTAACCACTATTTTGTTGAGTAAAAAACGTACCTTTTTTGGTTTTTTCATCATTGGTGGATATGAAAAATTGTTTCAAATTTGAAAAATGAATTTAAAGAGAATTTGAAAGTTTGATTAAAGGTTAAATAAATATGGGTTTAAAGGTGGTGCTTTATTACCCTTTCTTACAGGTGTGGTTTTTCAATTAGATTCAAGATGCCCTTCAGGGCATTTTGAATTTTTAGCACTTTTTGGGAAAATACCCGGGGTTAATATGTACAGGTATTTTATGTAAATTTGCTTTGATTCATCATTAATTTTTCTTCTTGAAATACACTCAAAATACGCTTACGAGGCTCGAAAAGGTTCTCATGGAGTCCGGATATATAATCCGGTATGAACGTGGATCGTTTCAAAGTGGTTATTGCGTCCTTGAGGATAAAAAAGTGGTGGTTTTGAATAAATTCTTAAACCCCGAAGGAAAAATTAATGCACTGATGGATATAATACCTGTGATAGGAATTAATTATGATTTACTAACTCTCCAGTCCCAGAAAACCTTCGATGAACTAAAAGCTCATATTGATCTTCAGAAATAGTTGGTCCATTGTCTCAAAAAAATATCTTCGGGTTTTGAAAGAATATTTTTTAGCTTTGAAGAGTGACTTACCCACCAATTACAATTACATTTTTAGGCACCGGTACCAGTGGGGGTGTCCCTATGATAGCCTGTAATTGTGCTATTTGTACTTCTTCTGATAGTAAAGACAATCGACTGCGAAGCAGCATCCTTGTACAAAGTGAAAAAACAACCATCGTTGTAGATACGACACCGGATTTCCGAACGCAAATGTTACGGGAAAATGTTCAGAGATTGGACGCGGTGATATTTACTCATCCGCACAAAGATCATATAGCGGGCCTGGATGATATAAAAGCCTATAATTTTTTCCAGCATAAACCAATGGATGTATATGCCAATGAACTTACGCAGATAGCCTTAAAACGTGAATTTCCCTATATTTTTACGGAAGATAAATATCCGGGAATACCAAGTATTGATTTGCATACCATTGACCTCGGGTCTTTTGTAATCGGAGATATTCCTGTAACGCCAATTCTTGTGTATCATTTGAAAATGCCTGTATTGGGTTTCCGGTTTGGAAAATTTACTTACATCACTGATGCCAATAGAATAGAACAGTCGGAAAAGGATAAAATTTCCGGTACGGATACTCTTGTTGTAAATGCTTTACGTAAAAACGTACATATCTCGCATTTTACTTTACAGGAAGCGATTGACCTGGTTCATGAATTAAAAATTCCAAATGCTTATTTCACACACATAAGTCACCAGCTTGGAAAGCATGCGCAAATAAGTGCAGAACTGCCTTCCAATATTCATTTAGCATACGATGGGTTGAAGTTGACATTTGAATAAAATTATGTAGATTTAGAGGTGTTAGGTTTGAGGTATTAGGTGTCAGGTATCAGGTATCAGGTATTAAATGATTGAAATTTATTGATGTCTTACTTGCTTTCTCCTTAGAAATACTGCTTTTCCCGTTCTTGAAGATTAAAAACACAACAACGATTATTATTTCTATTCATGAAATGAACTATTATGTGGAAGCAATTTGTAAAAGATTATTTTATTTTTACACGCAAAGAGCGAAGAGGAACAATTGCTATTGTTATATTCATCCTGCTAATATCGTTTTCACCTTTCTTATTTCCACTGTTTTTCAAAGACGAACCTGTAGATCATTCTGAATTTGCACAGGAAATTTCCCGGCTTGTTGTTGATTCTTCCAAAAGAAAATATTCCGGTTATGGAAACAAGGAATTTGAAAATGATTATAGTCCGGAATATAAGAATGCTGTAAAAGCTGTTGAATTTTATTTTGATCCAAATACAGCTTCGGTGAAAGACTGGGTAAGGCTAGGAGTCAAAGAGAAAACTGCAACAACTATTCAAAAATACATATCAAAAGGAGGCAAATTTTATAAACCGGAGGATATCAGAAAAATTTGGGGCTTGCCTAAAAAGGATGCCGACAGGCTTGAGCCTTACGTCCAAATTAAAAAAGAAGCATCTAAGTTTATAGTCTATGAAAAAACGGTGTATCCGGAAAAGTCTCCAAATACATATCCATCATCCAAAATACAAAATGTTCCTATAAATTCCGGAGACACTACATCGTTCAAAGCTCTTCCGGGCATAGGAAGTAAACTCGCTCAAAGGATCATAAATTTCCGGAATAAACTTGGAGGTTTTTATTCTGTGGACCAGGTGGGTGAAACCTTTCTTTTACCGGATTCTACTTACCGTAAAATAAAACCCTTCCTGCAGTTAGATGATATTTCCGTTAAAAAAATAAATATTAATTCAGCTTCGCTGGATGAATTAAAAGATCATCCTTACATCCGTTTTCATGTAGCAAATGCAATAGTTCAATACAGGAGCCAACATGGAAACTTTAGCTCTGTTGATGGAATCAAAAAAATTATGATCGTAACTGATTCAATATTTATAAAAACTGTTCCGTATTTATCTCTTGATTAGACTATTTTTCTTTCGTAAATTATCCCTTTAAAAGTAAAAAAAATATTAATCAAATTTTGACATTCCAATAGCCTTAAAAGATAGTATATTGCAACCCTAAAATGAATTTATGGATTTTACTGTTAGTGAATTAACGCAGCAAGTGGCCCAGACTGCCAAAGATTTTGCACTTCAACATATAAAACCACATTTGATGGAGTGGGATGAAAGCCAGGAATTTCCTGTGCATATATTTAAAGAATTGGGAAAACTTGGGATGATGGGTGTTCTCGTTCCTGAAAAATATGGCGGCGCCGGACTTGGCTATTATGAATACAGTTCTATTATTCAGGAGATATCAAAGGTGTGCGGATCGATCGGTTTATCTGTGGCCGCGCATAATTCATTGTGTACAGGCCATATACTCACCTTTGGTAATGAGGAACAAAAACAAAAATACCTACCGAAATTAGCCACAGCGGAATTTATTGGTGCCTGGGGATTAACGGAACCAAATACCGGAAGTGATGCAGGCAATATGCAGTGTGTGGCAGTAAAAGAAGGCGATGAATGGGTGATTAGTGGTACTAAGAACTGGATCACTCATGGAATTTCATCTGATGTGGCAGTAGTGATGTGCAGAACAGGAGAACCCCGTACAAAAAATAATTCAACGGCCTTTATTGTAGAAAGAGGAACAAAAGGTTTTTCCGGAGGAAAAAAGGAAAATAAACTTGGTATGCGAGCAAGCGAAACAGCGGAAATGATTTTTGATAATTGCCGCATTCCTGATTCAGCCAGAATGGGTGAAGTAGGGGATGGTTTCAAGCAGGCAATGAAAATATTAGATGGCGGACGGATATCCATCGCCGCACTTGGATTGGGTATTGCAAAAGGCGCTTTTGAAGCATCTGTTCAGTATGCTAAAGAAAGACAACAGTTTGGAAAACCAATTGCGGAATTCCAGGGAATTTCTTTTAAACTGGCAGATATGGCCACTGAAATAATGGCGGCTGAATTACTGATTGATCAATCCTGCGATTTGAAAAACAGAGGTGAAAATGTAACTCTCGAATCCGCTATGGCTAAATATTACTCGAGTGAAGTAGCGGTAAGAGTCTCAACAGATGCAGTTCAGATCTTTGGGGGTTATGGTTACACAAAAGATTTTCCTGTAGAGAAGTTTTACCGTGATAGTAAATTATGCACGATTGGAGAAGGAACCAGCGAAATTCAAAAAATTGTGATTGCAAGAGAGATTCTGAAGTAATACCAAATGTAAATACTATATCGTCCAAAAACTGACTGGTATTATGCCGATAGGCAACAAGTTATACGAAATAAATCGGACTAATAAAATGCCGTATCGATATAAATTGAGGATACTTATTAAAATCTTTATAAAAAAAACCGGAAATAAATTTTCCGGTTTTTTTTATTGAAATAATTTGAGTCAGGCTTTATATTTTCTGATTCAGAAATAGAAGGATTTTATTTCTTATTTCCAAAGAAACTGCTTAAGTTATCCTTGGCAAAATCTTCTATCTTTTGTCCGGTTGCGCCTGGTACAATATCAGATATTTTATCCATAATATTGCTGCTATCCGGTGCAGTACTATCCACCGGTGAATTTACTTCCGACGGCGTGGTTCCCGGGCCTGAAGGTGTGGTGCCGGATTGAAATAAATTATCGATAGCTCCACTCACCATTGGAAATTTTTCTTTTATAAACCCAGTGATGGTATTTAAAATACTTTGAGATTGATCTGCACTTAAGCCATGCTGTGTCTGTAATTTTTTGAGTAATTCTTCCATGATATTTGTTTAAGGTTTAATAGATAACAATTGAGAATTCCTGAATAAGAGAAATTTTAACCAGGAATTGTTTTTTTTATGAGACAATAGCTATATCAAATAAGCCGCCACGTTTTAATACGTATTTATTCTAATAAATGTAATTCTAATTCTATTCGTTATTTTCGCATTTTTTAATATAATTATTACTATGAATCAACAGATATTTTATAAAAAAGTACTATTCGTTTTTCTTTTTTCATTCTTTTTCCTATCCTTTAAAAGCTTTTCACAAGATCAAACAGTTGTAGATCTTAGGGATAAGTCTAACAAAGTAATTAAAAAACCTGAATTTGATAGTGGAAGAATATGGAAAAAAGGAGGAGTCTTTAATCTAAATATTGGCCAGGGAAGTCAAAAGAACTGGAGTGCCGGGGGAGACGATTTTTCTTTTACGATCAATACATACCTCGGTTTACATGCTTTTTATAAAAAAGATAGATATAGCTGGGATAATACCCTCGATATGAATTATGGCCTGGTAAACACTTCCAGCCAGGGAACCCGTAAAAATGATGACAGAATAGATATCTTATCAAAAGTTGGATATGAAATAAAGCCTAAATTGAGTTTATCGTCCTTACTTAATTTTCATTCCCAATTTTCAAAAGGATATAAGTATGATGGTTCTGGTAGCAAAAAGTTACTGTCCAATTTTATGGCTCCCGGATATCTTATTTTTAGTTTAGGGTTTGATTATAAACCCACAGAAGGTTTGTCTATCTTCCTTTCCCCGATAACTTCGAGGTGGATATTTGTAATAGACGATTCTCTATCTGTCAAAGGGGAGTATGGTGTGGAACCTGGTCATAAATCAAAGAATGAAATTGGTGCTTTCGCCAGTATTAATTACCTGAAGAAAATTACAGAGACGATCAATTATAACGGGCGCCTTGATTTATTTAGC
>JBBSSE010000062.1:0-10334 GCA_038242375.1 Chitinophagales bacterium | reverse complement strand
TCCCAAAACTTAAAGACTTTATCTTCCGGAGCAGTCGCAAGACTTTTAACGTCAGGGAATTCTTTTATAAACCGATCATAATACTGAATTCCATATTCAACTCTCGTTTGTTGAAGGATAATCTCGCTGATCCAGATACGGTATGGATTTCTTTCTCCTTTCCAGGGCATATCTCTGGTATTATCATTGTAGTTCCAACGGAGTAATTCGGAATAAAAAAATAAATTGTTTTTCAAAGTTTGGGCAAGTAAATAAAAATAAAAGAAAAATAAAAAATAATTTTACATTTAGTGAAGAATTAAAGATTAAAATATGCTCAATTTTTATTATTACAACTATTTATAATAATTTTTCATAAGTTTGTTAAGCATTTGTGAAAGACATTAGGGATGATAGTTATTTGAATTATTTAATAAATTAATAAATCTATTAAAATGAGAAAAGCAGACCTTATTAACAACATTTCGGAAAAAACAGGATTACCTAAAGTTGACGTATTGGTTACACTTGAATCTTTGTTTAAAGAAATCAAAGTAACACTGGGAGAGGGAGAAAATATTTATATACGAGGTTTCGGTAGTTTTATATTAAAGAAACGCGCTGCAAAAATTGGAAGGAATATAAAAAAGAATACGGCAGTAGAAATTCCGGAACATTATATACCCGCTTTCAAACCATCCAAAGAATTTGTAGAAGATATAAAGCAGAAGAATTTTCAGGAAAAAATGTAATAGCGTATCTTTGCCGCCCGGGCCAAAAAAATCCGATTAAAAAGATTTGAAGAAACGTACAATTTTAATAAGCATAGGAGTTATTTCTCTTCTTGCTTTATTTATTTTTGGCAAAACAGCCATAGATAAACCTCCTGTAGCAAATCCAGAAATAGCAGCAATATCTGAATTTAATGTTCAGGCAGCTATTCTTGAAGAAAAGCAAAAGCTTACTCCCACTCAATTAATATACGTTACGAACCTCGAAAATAACGTAACACGCGGAGACGTAAAAAAACAATCCGAAAATCAATATTCTCAACTGGCTGATTTCTGGAAAGATTCCGCGTCAGCATTTGTACCATATGTTTATTATTTGAGTGAAGCAGCAAAATTGGATAATTCAGAAAAAAACCTCACCTTTGCAGCCCGTTTAATTTTAGAGAACATGCGGAGGGAGAATAAAACTGATCTAAAAATCTGGGAAGCGCAGACTGCTGCCGGACTTTATGAGAAAGCTTTAGTCCTTAATCCGGATAATGATGATCTTAAAGTTGGCCTGGGTAGTTGTTATGTTTATGGACAGGGAATGATCGGAGATGCTACGCAGACGATGAAAGGTATCCAGCACTTACTTGAAGTTGTAAAAAAGGATTCAAATAATATGCAGGCTCAAATGGTTTTAGGTATTGGAGCAGTTATCTCCAACCAAACCGACAGAGCAATTGTACGATTACAGAAAGTGGTTGATTTTGATGCTCATAACCTTGAAGCAGTGTCCTGGCTGGCAGATGCATACGCTGCCGAAGGAGATAAGAAAAATGCCATTAAGTGGTATGAACAAAGCAAACATCTTGTGAATAATCCTGCATATACTGCAGAAGTAGATCAAAGAATAAAAGCATTGAACGATAGCCATTAACATGGTATTAAGAATGGCTCTTGATAATTAGGAATCCCTGATTATCTTTTTATAAAAAAAATTAAAAATATTAAGTTATGCCTTGCGGTAAAAAAAGAAAACGTCATAAAATTGCAACTCACAAGCGCAAAAAGCGCCTAAGAAAGAATCGTCATAAAAAGAAATAAATCTATTCTTATCTTATTTTAAAGCCGGTAGTAAAATACCGGCTATATCCTTTGCTATACTATGGGTGTTAAATACTATGTGTAAAGGAGTTAAATCAATTTTGAGTTGAACAAGGAATTAATTATAAATGCTGCTCCGCAAGCTATAGAAATAGCTTTGCTGGAGGATAAAAAACTTGTGGAGTTGCATAACGAAAATGCAGACTCCAAGTTTGGCGTGGGAGACTTATACCTTGGAAAGGTTAAAAAGCTTATCCCGGGCCTGAATGCTGCATTTATTGATGTAGGATTCGAAAAAGATGCCTTTCTGCATTATTCCGATTTGAGTCCTTATATCCGTTCCATATTGAAATTTACAAAAATTTCGATGAATGATAAATCGGATACTCCTTTTGATTTTTCCTCCTTTGATATAGAACCGGAAATTGTAAAAACCGGGAAAATAGCAGAAGTATTAAGTGGTAAGCCAAATATACTGGTTCAAATTTTAAAAGAACCGATTGCAGCCAAAGGCCCGCGCCTAAGTTGTGAGATTTCACTTCCCGGAAGATTTGTAGTGATTACTCCATTCAATAATATCCTGGCGGTTTCCAGAAAAATTCATTCTTCAGAAGAAAGAAAACGACTCCAAAAAATTATTGAGGCTATACGTCCTAAAAATTTTGGTGTCATTGTTCGTACTGCTGCCGAAGGAAAACACACTGCGGAACTTCATGATGATCTACTTGGTTTGATTAAAACCTGGGAAACCATTCAGGCTAATTTAAAGGGCGCTGTACCACCCGCGAAAATCATGAGCGAAGAGGGTAAAACCAATAGTATTCTCCGCGATTTATTAACAGAGGATTTTAATAAGATTGTTGTGAACGATAAAAATATCTACAACGATACCAAAACATATCTTCAACGTATTGCGCCGGAAAAGGAAGACATTCTTTCTTTTCATAAAAATGGTACACCCATTTTTGATAACTACGGTATAACAAGACAGGTAAAAGCCTCCTTTGGGAAAACGGTAAACCTGCCAAGTGGCGCTTACCTGATATTGGAACACACGGAAGCTCTTCATGTAATAGACGTGAACAGTGGATATAAGAGTGTGGGAAACAACCAGGAAACAAACGCTTTTGAAACAAATCTTGAGGCTGCAGCAGAAATTGCCCGCCAACTTCGTCTTCGTGATATAGGTGGTATTATTGTAGTCGATTTCATTGATATGAAATTGCCGGAGCATAAGAAAAAACTTGCTGAGCAAATGGACTTATTTATGCGTCCGGACAGAGCCAGGCATGCAGTATTAGCGATCAGTAAATTCGGATTAATGCAGATTACGCGCCAGCGTATGAAACCCGAAATGAACATCAATACCATGGAAGTTTGCCCAAGTTGCGAAGGCACAGGAAAAGTTTCTTCTACCCTCGTACTTGAAGATGAGATAGAAAAAAACCTGAGCTATCTCATTATGCAAAAACATTCAGGGCTTACTATTGAAGTTCACCCAATTTTATATGCTTACCTGAATAAGGGTTTATTCTCTATCCGTTTGAAATGGTGCTGGAAATTCAAACAAAACATAAAGATAAAAGCAAATACAAATTATCACCTTACAGAATTTCATTTCTATGATAAGAGTGATGAAGAGATTAAATTGTAAGCAAACATAGGAATTCACTTAATCTCCTCTCTCTTTTCAACGCTTTTAATATCATTTTCTCAACAGAATTAAAAAGCATGTTTATCATATTTTGACTCCCATGCCAAAGGGGACTATAATAAATCATAACTCTGATATGAGAAGTAAATTAGGCGACAGAATCAGACTACAGCATATTCTTGATGCAATAAGTGAAATTCATAAATACTTAGATTCGATAGAATTTTTAGAATTTTTAGAAAAATCCATGATGCGATTTGCATATGTAAATCAAATGGAAATTATTGGCGAAGCCAGTAATAATCTGTCTGCGGAACTGAGATCTAAATTTTCAGATATAGAATGGGCTCAAATTGTTGGAATGCGAAATTTATTTGCTGATATAGCAGCCTGAACTTTTTTATCAAAAAGCCTCGTAATCCACGCCAGGAAGAACGTTCCTGCTAAATACACCAAAGACAAAAAAGACGTTAAAAAAGCATTGTCATACTTTTCTGAAACAAACTCAAAAGGAAATCTTGCAATTCCATGCACAGCAAATAAATAAAGGGAAATACTGCCGGAATAAAGAAGAAATGAGTAAAGTCTTTTTCTTTTTTCTAACCCTGAAAATATGCTCATAAAAAAAGCCAGCATAAAAAGTGTGAATGCCGGAAAAGAAAAATACCAGAAAAACTCTTCAATGTTTCCTAATGAAAAAATAATAATAGCCACAATTATTACACTTTTGGGAAGATGAATAACTGGTTTTGAAGCGAAATAAATTCCCAGGCAGAAAACAGGAAGTTGCCCGATAAAAAGTACAAAAAAGCTGACATCCAGCGAATGAAAATAATTATTAAAAAGTATTGTAATCATAAGGCTAACCGCACCAACTACCAGCATTGACACAGATCCCACCTTTTTAGTTAAGTAAACAAGCAAAGGGAAGATTATATACAATTGCACGATCAAAGAAAAAAACCAAAATGGACCTGTTACAGACATTGCCTCACCAGGAATAAAATTGAATAACAGCGTAAGTTTTAAAAGTAAACTTTTTATGGTATCCGGATTTATTCCCCCTTCCCAGACAGGAATTGCAATCATTAAAAAAACGACGATAAGCAGTAAGCTTGGATACAATTTCTTAACCCTATCTCCCAGAAATTTGAAGTAAGGAATTTCCTTGTTCTTTTTGGAAATATACAAGCCATAACCACTGATAAATATAAACAGTTGTACACCATAATGGCCAAAATAAGAAAAGCTATAACGGATAAAACTTAATGGATCCGCAATCAATAATTGCCTGAAACGTTCAAAATTCAGGGAGGAAAAAGCAAATTGATTCTCTCCCGGCGATGGTGGGATGATGTGGAAATAATTATGAAAGATAATCATCAAAATGGCAATTCCCTTTATCAGGTTACTTTCATTTTTTGACAACGGCCCCGATAATTTCATAACTATTCCCCTTAACATTAATTATACCATCAATTTTTATTTCCGGAAACTATTGTTTGCTCAATTCTTCTAAATAGTTTTTAAACTTCTCATTACTATAATCAGCCGTGCCACTATGTTTGAAAGTAATTTTCCCTTCTTTATCAACTATCACAGTTGTAGGCAAAGTTCCGGTAAAATAGTCGCCGTGGATATTTCCGGCAGGGAAATAAACAGGGATTGTCCATCCATTTTTTTCCATAAAGTCCATAGATTTTTGGGGATTGTTGTCCGCATCAATCATGATGAACATCACCTCTTTATTATTTTTAAAATGGCTGTAAAGTGTTTCAATAGAGGGCATTTCAGCGATGCATGGCGGACACCAGGTTGCCCAGAAATTAATGAACAATACTTTCCCTTTCAAATCTGCTATGTCAATAGATTGACCTTTTGTACCGGATAAAAATAATGATGGCCCTGCAGTTTTCCCCGTGTTTGCAGCTACGTCTATCTTAGGTACATTTGGCTGAAAAAGCCCTACCGTCATTAATCCACGGATCACACCGGCTTTCACTCCGGGAAAAATAAGCATGGAAGCTATAAAAGCCACAAACAGCCAGGTAAGAATATTGGAAAATGTAAAATATTTTTTCTTCATCGTTTATTTTTAAACCAGCTGATTTTCATCTTTTAATCCTGGTAATAATAGTAAAAACTCATTCAAGAGCCTCTACTGATAATTATGTCTTCTTAATATACAATCGTACTGAATTAGAGAATTAAATATTATTCAAAGTAAAATCATGAATGATTATATCCGCTTCTTTCAATTCGTTGTGAGGCTGCGTGGTATCAATAGCCACCACCTTCATTCCTGCGGCTTTAGCAGATTTGATCCCTACGCCCGCATCTTCAAAAACAAGACAGTTTTCAGGAGAAACATTTAGTAACGAAGCGGCCTTTAAATAAATTTCCGGATGAGGTTTGCCATTTTTTATATGGGAGGAATTGACGATTACCTTAAAGTATTTTTTTAGGGGAATATGTTCAAACATAAAATCAATATTTACCTGGATTCCCGATGTTGCCATTCCAATAGGAATAGCTCGTTTATTTAAAATCTCCAAAAAGGGAATCAACCCTTCAACAGGTTTTATAAAAGGTTGGTACATCTTCCGGTAGAGAGCTTCCTTTTCCAAAGTATATTCCATGGCTTCCGCATCGCTCATTTTTCTCCCATAAATATATTCGATAGCATCTTTATTTGTCCGGCCGTTTATATGCGCATTGTAATTTTCATCCGAAATATCAATCCCTTCCTCCACGAGATATTGTTTCCAGGTTTTTAAATGGTATTCATTATTGTCTATAAGTGTTCCATCCAAATCGAAGATCACTGCTTTTACATCAAATTTTGAAAGAAGCGTTTTTACTTTCTCTTCCAAATTTTCTATTGAGGTTAAATTATTATCCATGTTTGCGAAATTCGCACTTTAAAACTTCCCTATCATTAACAATCCTATTTTTTCACGATTCCTTATCTTTACCTTACATCTTTTGGAAATAAAATAAAAAATAACATACATGAAAAATATACTTTTTGTTTGCATGACCTTTGCCATGCTATCCTTCATCGTTCCGTCCAATACAAATAATTTAAAAATGAAAGCAGAAACGATCTACCAGTTTAAAGTGCCTGCCCTCGATGGAAGTACGATTGACTTTTCTACCTTTAAAGGAAAATATATCCTTGTTGTAAATACAGCTTCTAAATGTGGCTATACACCGCAATATGCTGACCTGGAAAAATTATATAAGGAACATGGAAATAAATTGGTCATCGTTGGTTTTCCTGCCAATAATTTTGGCGGCCAGGAGCCTGGTTCCAATGCCGATATTAAAGAATTTTGCACCCAAAATTATGGTGTAACTTTTCCTATGGCGGAGAAAATATCCGTAAAAGGAGCGGACATTGCGCCAATTTATAAATGGCTTACCAATAAAAATGAAAACGGAGTAATGGATGCGGATATTAAGTGGAATTTCACTAAATTCCTCATTGATGAAAATGGCGTTCTGATCGCAAAATTTGACAGCAAGGTAAAACCCATCAGTGATGACATTCTCAAATATCTAAATTAGTTTTTAGAATAAATTCTGTTTCCACGTTACTTTCCTCTTTTTTTTCCTAAAGTAATGTGTATAAAATGGAAACCTCCATCTTTTATTACCCTTTATTTCGCTAATGCAGTTTAATAAAATACTCGCCCAGAAGGAATTAAAACTCCGACTTGCACAGATGGTACAAAAGAACCGTCTCTCTCATGCCCTTCTTTTTTTAGGCCATGAAGGAAGTGGGGCCTTACCATTGTCCATTGCTTTTGCTCAATATATTCTATGCGAAAAGGTAAATCCACGAAAAAAACAAGAAGTAATATCTTTGTTCGGTGATGCTCCCGAGGAAGTTAAACCGGTTCTTATGGAGGACAGTTGTGGAGTATGTTCTTCCTGTATTAAAGTAAATCAATTAATTCATCCCGATCTACATTTTTCCTATCCTGCTATTAAGAAGGATTCAAGTCACACAAAGGTTCTGAGCACCGATTATATTACAGAGTGGCGGCAGTTTGTAGAACAACATCCTTATGGAAATGCAACCGGATGGTTGGATTTTTTAAAAGAAAATCCGAAAGCAAAAATTGATAGTCCTGCTAACAAACAAGGTAATATCACAGTAAATGAATGTGATGATATCAGCAGAAAATTAAGTCTAAAATCTTTTGAAGGAGTTCATAAGATCTTAATCATGTGGATGCCGGAATTTTTAGCAGCAGCAGGAAACAAACTCTTAAAATTAATAGAAGAACCTCCTGCAAATACAATCTTTATTCTGGTAGCCTCAGATGAAAGTGCCATTTTACCAACCATTTTATCCAGAACTCAATTAATAAAAGTTCCGCTTTTCAGTGATGTTGAAATCACGAAAGCGTTGATCGAAAAAGACGTTGTTCCTGAAAAAGCAGTACAAATCGCTGCTATAGCAGAAGGAAACTATTTAGAAGCTTTAAAAATTCTCGAAAACACCGAAGAAGATTGGGAAGAAGCGATCAGATCCTGGCTGAATGTGATCTGGCAAAGAAATATAAATTCTCAATTAAAATGGATAGAAGATATCAGTAAATTAGGCAGGGAAAAACAAAAACAATTTCTGAAGTACTTTATTCATTTATTACAGCAGGCTTTGAAAGTCCGGTATTTACAGGAGGAAAATCTGGAAGCAATTTCAACGGAACAACGGGACTTTGCACATCGATTAAATAATATGTGCAGTATGGAAGCCCAGGAAGCAATTGTGAGTGAACTTGAAAAAGCAATGTATTACATTGAACGCAATGCACATGGTAAAATGTTATTCCACGCTTTAACGATACGTCTATATCACATTATCAAAAATAATTCGTTAATTTTGGTGCATTGAGGAAAATGATTTATACGCAGATGACCAAAGTATTCCTATTTAGAAACAACTTATTTCCTATACACTTTCGATCGAACAGATTTTATTTTATAGAACGAATTCTTTATTACCAATGACCATTTAGTTATTTTTCAAAGAACCGGTAATAAACTCCAGGGAATTAGAATGACAATAATTGTACGCATCTGCCTGTAATTAACTTCCTATCATTATTTATTATTTACTTTTTTAACCTTATTTATATGGGATGCGATAGTTGTAGTTCAGGAAAAGGTGGCCAGCCAAGTGGTTGCAAAAGCAATGGCACGTGCAACACCGGTGGGTGTAACAGAATGAATGTTCATGATTGGCTTGCTAACCTGCCTTTTAGTGACCCGGAAAGTGATTGCCGGGTGGTTGAAGTATTATTTAACCAGGGCAGCAGGAAAGATTTTTATAGAAACAGTACACTCAACTTTTTTGATAAAGGAGATTTAATCACCCTGGAAGGTGTAAATGGATTTGACGTAGGCGAAGTAAGTGTAACCGGTGAGATTGTCCGCATGCAATTAAAAAAGCGTGGTGTAAAAGAAGACAGTCCGGAAATAAAAAAGATCTTACGTTTGGCGACAGAAACTGATCTTGAAAAATGGAAAGAAAATAAATCCCGTGAGAAAGAAATTTTGATCCGCAGCCGGGCCATTGCCAGGCAATTGAATGTAGATCTGAAAATGGCCGAAGTAGAAATACAAGCTGATGGTCGTAAAGCTACCTTCTTCTACATAGCGGATGAAAGGGTTGATTTCAGGGAATTGATCCGCGTTTATGCTTCGGAATTTAAAGTGAAAGTAGAAATGAAGCAGATAGGCGCTCGTCAGGAAGCTGGAAAAGTTGGAGGAATAGGAAGTTGTGGACGTGAACTTTGTTGCGCTACCTGGCTGACCGATTTTAAAAGTGTTAATACAAATGCCGCCAGGTATCAGAATTTAAGCATTAACCAAACGAAGCTCAGCGGACAATGTGGTCGCTTAAAATGTTGTTTGAATTATGAACTGGATACTTATCTCGATGCATTAAAAAACTTCCCTGATGATGCGGACGTCATTGAGCTGGCCAAGGGAAGAGCCATTTTGGTGAAAAAAGATATCTTCAGAAACCTGATGTGGTATTCTACACCCGGAAGTACAAAATACTATCCGATGACTATAGAAACTGTCAAGAAAATTAAAGCTCAGAACAAGGAAGGTATTAAACCTGATGTATTGGAAACTGTGGAGGTCGTTAGCGAGAAAATGAAAGAGGTAGAACCTGAATTTGTGGATGTAGTTGGACAGATCACTTTAAAATCCCTGGAAAAAAATTCACGCAGAAAAAGAGATACCGATCGCAGATCACAGGTAAAAAGTAACAGGCCGCAAGGTAGAAATCAGTCTCAAAACCCTGCTGACCAGGGACCGGCACAAGGAAAGCGCCCGAACAGATCATCAAATAACCAAAACGCTCCTGGCAATCAGAGCAGTCAGGGAAATCAAAACAATCAAGGAAATCAGAACAGACCAAATAAACCAAATAATCCGAATGCCGGCCCGCGAAATAACCAGGGTCAAAGCCGGAATCAACCTAAAAGACCTCCAAAAGAGGAAAATTAACTGAACCGTAAGCTCCCGAAGAAAGGTTTAGCCTTTCAAGGGGGTTTACGGAAATTATTTGTTTTATATTTGTTCCACATGTCTATAACTGTATCAAACCTTACAAAAATTTATGGTGATCAAAAAGCTGTGAACAACATTTCATTTACAGCAAATGATAACCAGATAGTAGGTTTTTTGGGGCCTAATGGTGCGGGCAAATCTACCACCATGAAGATTATCACCGGTTACCTCGAAGCAAATTCAGGCAGCGTTTTAGTAAACGGGATTGATGTGAACACAAATCCTTTAGAGGCAAAAAAAAATATCGGTTATCTGCCGGAAGCAAATCCCTTGTATTATGAAAT
>JBBSSE010000061.1:0-10359 GCA_038242375.1 Chitinophagales bacterium | reverse complement strand
ACATGTGATTCTTGCACGACTCCTAAATTCGTGTCTGTCACCTGGCAGCCTAAATTCGTGTCTCACGAATTTCTGCCAATAAATTAGCAGTAGTTTTGAGTTTATTTGAGACCCTAAATCAGATCCCTTTTTAAATTAAAACCGTCAAATCATCCATAATTAATGCGATTCGTGAGACACGAATCGGGGCTGCCGCAGTGGTGCTGTGTCCAATTTGTGATTTCGTTTTGTTCTAGTGTTTCGTCTGAATACTGTTTATTCTTACACGCCGCCTAAATTCGAGTTTGTCACCTGGCAGCCTAAATTCGTATCTCACGAATTTCTGTCAATGAATTTGCAATAGTTTTAAGTTTATTTGAGACTATAAGTCAGATCTTGTTTAAAAATAAAAACCGTCAAAACAATCATAAGCAAGGCGATTCGTGAGACACGAATCGGGGCTGCCGTAGTGATGCAGCCCAAATTCGTGCTTTCGTTTCGTTCCTATGTTTCGCCTGAATACATGTGATTCTTGCACGACTCCTAAATTCGTGTCTGTCACCTGGCAGAAATTCGTGTCTCACGAATTTCTGCCAATGAATTAGCAATAGTTTTTTAGTTTTATTTGAGACCCTAAATCAGATCTTGTTTAAAAATCAAAACCGTCAAAACATCCGTAAGCAAGACGATTCGTGAGACACGAATCGAGGCTGTCACAGTGGTACAAGATGAGCCTAAAAAAAGATAACAAAACTGAATTGATTTTCCTGACAGTTGAAGATCAGTCTTTTTTTACAAGAACAATCCTGCTTCTGTCTGATTTATAAATATCCTGGTAAAATTGAATGATTTCTTTCTGCATGCTTGCCGGAAATCTTCCTGAATATTGTTCCATTAAACGCGCGTATATGATTTTATTATTTTCCAATCTGGAAGACACCACATATTTTCCATAGGTTGTTTTTAAAGAAATATCTTTCATACCTGCTTCAATCACATATCCATCCGGAATGGTAAATTCTATTTCATCTGAATCCTGGTAGGCATAATCAAAAACGAAATCTGTTTTTCTCATGGTATCTGCTGTGTGCTGCGCACCTGTGCGATTGAGAAGGTTTGGAACAAGGAAAATTCTCTTCCCTGTAATTGTCGCAAAGTTATGAACGGTCACATCCAGCGATTCTTTTACCGAAGGCAAAGCACTTTTGGTCACATCGTATTTAAATTTATTGATATCATACGTTGAAAGCGATAGCGATTTTTGTAAATACTCTTTCACCTTTTGGTCGGGAAGTGCCTGTATCATACCGCTTATCCCATCTTGTTGAATACATTCATAAACGGTATTAACCTGCATATCCAGGTGCCCGTCTATACCCAGTTTGGCCTGGATCTTTCTAGCCTGCTTATTTTCGTTTAATCCATACCGTGGTGTTGACACAACTGTTGCTCCTTTATCATTTACCAAAAGAGCTTTTCTATTACCTGTAAAATTGCCCATATATCCTGCGGGTGATTGCTGGCTGGTACATTCGAGCCAGGTGGTATCTTTATTTCCCGGCACGCATAGAACCACATGGTTAAATTGATTGGAAGGCAGATCCTCTACAAATCGATTCTGCGCAAACCCCGAAGTGCCTGCAAAAACCACTGTGTAATAAGAAGGAATGCCAGAGGTTTTTAGCAGACTTTGCATGTAATTGGTCAATGCCTTACAATCGCCATAACCGTTTTTAGCTACATACGCTGCTTCAAATGGTTGCCAGCCACCCACACCTAATTGTATACTGATATAACGGGTGTTTTGTTGCAGGTAATTATAGAGAATATTTATTTTTTCTTTTTCATCTTTTACACCGGCAATTAACTTTTGTACCTGCAACGTAACTGATTCAGGCAAGATATCCCTTCCTTTATTTAAAGATTGCTGGAATTGACCAAAGCCATCCCAGGTGGTAAAATCTCCCTTGTATCCGCCGATTTCAAACTCCGACGGCGCGAAATAAACTACTGTAGCAAGGTCTATCCAGGAAGAAGTTGCAAAAGGGGCTGTTATTGGCGGAAGAAGAAGGGCCTGCCATTTCATGGTTGTCTTCCCTTTCTCTGTTGATTCTTCGGGTTTCCCGGAATAGTTAAATGCCTTATATCTTATTTTATAGTTTTTCGGATAATTGATTGAATAGGCACTTTGTTGAACAGCAAAATTTTCTCCCTCTTGTGGATTCCAGGAAGGAAAGATAAACGTTTGGTTGCTTTCAGTTTCTATTTCATATTCTACTGTGTAGGGGTAATCTGTGCAATTAAAATCATGGACTTTCATCCTGCTGTCTTCTGCCAGGTTATTATCATCTACGGCGCTTAAATCTTTGATGTCTTTACTTTTTAAGTTCTTCAAAACAATTCCTGCAGCATTATATAGGGTCCCTTTTATAGAATTTACTTTGGTGAGCTTATCATAAAACACAACCATTTCCGCATGTTCACTCCCATTTTCATTCAGAATGGTGATCGCATATTGATGCCGGGTTTTAGCAAAACGGGTGTTATTTATAATAAATTCCATCTGCTCACTGCGTTTTACCGCGTGGGCATTTTCTGACATGTTTTTCGGAATCTGGCTGACGGCATAAATATCATCTGCGGCCTTTGAATCTATCATCAGCAGAAGGAGGAATGTGGCGAGGATTGTACGGACCATTAGGTTGATTTTTTTAAGACGATCTGTTCACTTTGTTTTTTAACCACCAGGTTAAAAAAGTCTCGAAGATTTTCATATTCCTCAGGCATGAACATTGTTTTGTTTAATTTTATTCGACACCTAAAGGAAATAATATTTTCAGAATAAGTGATCAGATATTCAAAAAAACTCTCTCCTTTCTCATCCAGTTTTACTCGCATTTGTTTTGGAAGTTCATCTAATTTATACCCTTTTGGAATTTCTATAGTAGCTAATATATTTTCGTCATGGATAAAGGGCATTTCCACAGGGTAAACTCTTTCCTCAGATGTAAAGGGATTTGTTTTATATCCTTCCGAAAATGTAGGATTGATATATAATATATCCTCGCCCTGGTTATTTAGTTCTATTCCATAACTTATAGAAACAGGAGCTTCATAATTTTCCAACGAATCTATCTTCTGATCTGAAATAGTCGCACTTGAACCATAGTTTTTCTGAATTTTTTGGAAAAACGCAGCTTTTCCTTTCTCACCAATTTCTTCCCGAATGGAAAAAGATTCATAATAGGCAGATTGTTGTTTTACATTTCCTCCCCATTTTCCATCTTTCCCATTTGTGATAAAGAAAACAGAATTTTTAGTTGATCTAACAGAATCCGCCGAAAGATTTATTGAGGTAGCGTACTCATTCACCACACGTGCGTGACCATTGAAGCAATATAATGGCAGGCGATTGAATCCCAGGCGGGGTAC
This sequence comes from Chitinophagales bacterium, assembly GCA_038242375.1. GTDB lineage: Bacteria > Bacteroidota > Bacteroidia > Chitinophagales > Chitinophagaceae > Ginsengibacter. The sequence continues at coordinate 6,948 of JBBSSE010000061.1, read as the reverse complement.
TGTTCCATCGAGGTAATACGTATTGTTACCATCCCTTAATTGTACGACCAGGTAATTCATGCTTGTTGTCATTGGCGATTGTTCTAAAGCATATCCATGGCCGGTTGTGCTAAGCAGTACGGGGTCGGCATGCAGTCCTGCATAGCGTAGAATAGCCGTCAGAAGAAGATTGATCTCCGGCACGCTTCCTTGCCTCGATTTAAAAACATTCCGAAGTGTTTGATTCATGTAAATGCCATATTTCCCGTTGCTTTTGAAATTGTCGCGGACATATTCATAGATCTTTTTTGCTTTTACGAGATTGTCATCAACGCCTGTCAGCAAAGGTTTTACTTCATCTGCCATCCAGTTATTATTGGCATTTAATTTCTGACCAAAATTTTCTGATACTAAAAGACTTTTGGTGATCTCCTCCCAGGTAGTTTGATAATTTCTAAATATTAACGGATCTCTCTGAGCGGCTAATTGAAATTCCATCCGGGCAATGTGATTTCGGACAGAGGATGTATAATTTTCTGTCTTTAGTTCCGGAGCATTTTTAATGATCCAGCGGTAATCTGTAACACCAGAAGTAAAATTGGCTCTCTCTGAGCCGAAAGCATCGCCGGAGTAAGTAATATTGAAGTTTTCCGTTCTGTCCTTTTTATCATTAAAGGTCATTCTTAAATAACCCCTGCTAAGGAAATTATATGCAAAAAACTGTGGAACGCTAAAAGTGAATTCACTCCACAAGGTGGGTGCGGTAAGCCGTTGAAAATACCAGGGATCTAAAATAGAAATAAAATCAGAGGTTACCTGGTATTGATATTCGATAATGCTCCCTTCTTTTACCTGGGGCATGGTAAATTTCAAGACTTTCCGGTTCTTGTCGATGGTCTCTAAAAACTGACCCGACTTTTCAAGATTTGTTTCCTTTATTTTCCCATTTTCCAAATTGTAGGTCACAGCCTTCAGGCCGGAAACTTTTTCTTCATCTCTTCCGTCTACGTATAAAGAAATTTCAATGCTGGCTTCATCATAGGCATTTTTATTTAAGATATGTATAATAGTATGGCGTTTTGATACAAGAGAAAACCATCCATTTGTATTGCCTTGAAGTTTGGTAGAGCCCACATCACTTAGAACGACAGCGTTCGCATTGCCGTCAATAGGATAGCTTTTAGTTTCCAAATTTTTGGAAGTTATTTTTCCAAATTTTGAAAATAGGTTGATTTCTTTTTGAGCATAAGCAACCAGTGAAAAGGTGGTTAAAAGCAGTATTAATATTGATTTCATTTGCAACGTTTTGGATAAGCGAATATTGTACTTATTTGGCATATGCCCAAAATGATTATTGGGTAAAAAGAGTTTAATAATTTCAGGAACAGGTTTCTTACATTATATATTTGAACGCCAAATAAATTTGTTTATTTCATTTCTGTTGTTCTTTCTAAAGTGGTCTATTTAGGGTTTTCTATGTTCATTTTATAAATTTTCAGTTAGAAAAAAAGGTCCATTTTGGGATTAAAAAAAAGTAAGTTTTTTAATCCCGTGGGCCTTTTTAATTTCTTTATTTGATTTTAGCCATTGATAATTTTAATCCTTCGATTAAAAATTTTATTTCTTTAAGAAATATTCCGAATTTTATTGATCATTAAAAATTCATAAAATGAAACGTTTCCCCTTTTTCCTTTTATTTGTATTAATGTTTTTTTCTCTAAATATTCAGGCTCAAAAGGAGGATAGAAAGCCGCTCACCATTGGTGATATCAGAACACTGCATTCCAATATTTTAAATGAAGACAGGATATTAAATATTTATCTCCCTGGGAAATATGACACATCGAAAAACTACCCGGTCATCTATCTTTTGGATGGTACGATGAATGAAGATTTTCTTCACATCACCGGCTTAGTCCAATTTTTCAACCTGATGTTTCAAATGCCCGATTTCATTATTGTAGGCATTGCAAATGTGGACAGGAGAAGGGATTTTACTTTTCATACTGATTTGAAGGATTTAAAAAAATCTTATCCTACTACAGGACATTCCGCAGAATTTATCCAATTTATTAAAGAAGAATTACAGCCATTTATTTCTTCAAATTATAAAACAAACCAGACGAGGTATTTGGTCGGACAGTCTTTGGGTGGACTTCTGGCAACTGAAATATTATTAAAGGAACCGGAATTGTTTACGCATTATCTGATCGTGAGCCCAAGTCTTTGGTGGGATAATGAAAGCCTGCTCAAGAACGCAAAAGGGTTATTGGGAAAACAACCCGAACTTCCACTTTATGTGTTTATTGCGGTAGGCAAGGGTGAAGATAAAATCATGATTCGCGATGCAAATAATTTGAGAGATATTTTACTGAAATCAGGCAAGAAAAATCTGGCGTTGGATTTTAAATTAATGACGGACGATAACCATGCGACTATTTTACATAATGCGATTTACGAGGCTTTGGTGAAGTTGTTTCCGAATAAAGATTAGGAGTGAAACCCGAATTTTTAAACAAGAATTGCTCGAATGTGAAACAAGAATTTTTAAACACGGATTTTAGGCACGAATTGCACGAATTAGAACAGGTTACGACGCCCCTAAAATAAAACACGAATTGCTAGAATAGAGCAAACACGAATTTTAGGCACGAATTACACGAATTAGAAAATAGGTCTGTACTGAAGGTCAGACCGGTTAGTGCTTAGGTAGGTGTCGTAGGTCAAACAGTTTAGCCTTCTGGTCTACGATAGACATAGCGTTTCTACATTTTACCCGCGGTCTGACCTTCAGTACCGACAGCTAATTCCCGAAACTCTGAACTCTGAACTCCGAACTGTGAACTACAAACTAATCCATAACAACCCCATCAATTAGAACCATTTTTACCTTGGTTAAATATTCAAACGGATCGCCGTCGAATAGAACAAGATCCGCATCTTTTCCTTTTTCAATGCTTCCTACCCGCTTATCTATTCCTAATAATTTAGCTGGATTTATGGTGATTGTTTTCAGTGCATCGTCAAAGGTAAGTCCGTGGACCATTGCTTGTGCGGCTTCAAATAAAACGATCCTCGTCTTTGGAACATAGGCTTCATAGCCGCTTTCAATACTAACCGGGATTCCGGCCGCAGTTAATAACGCGGCACTTTCTCTTGTCATATTCACCATATCGCCGCCATTGCGGGCCATGGTAGCATGTAAAACAATTTCTGCTTTGGCTTCCTTGATCTGTGGTATTAAGCGGTAAGCTTCTGCCGCGCCATTCAGAACTAATATTAAATTGAATTCCTTCGCAAGCCGGATAGCGCTCATAATATCTTTTGAGCTGTTTACAGTGATAAGTGCCTTAATTTCTCCATTTAATAATTTTGATAGCATATCCATTTTCAAATCTCCCGCAGGTCTTTTGCTGACATCTTTATCACTTTGTTTTTTCTGATACGTTTGCGTTTTCATAAGTTCGGTCCGGATCATGGACATTTGTTTAGCGCTGGTTCCCGGTGAGGAGAAATTTCTTCCTACGGATGGATCAAGCGTCATGGCCAGCATGGAAAGAGGCTGAATGGTAACCGATTCCACTGTGCCGGGTTTTGTCTTGGCGATCATTGTCTGTCCACTCACCAAAGCGCCTACACCGTGACCTGTATGGATCGTCGTTACACCATAATCCCGGATAACTTTGACCAACATTTCATCCGGATTATAGGCATCAATTGCTCTCAATTCCGGTTGAATGGGACTGGTTTTATCTAATTGATCCTGGTCAGTCGGAATATTCAATGCTCCTGAAATGCCGACAAGACTTCTTGCATCGATGAATCCGGGAGTCAATACTGATGTTTCATAGACTTTGTATCCTGAAGGAATAGAAAGACCGGTTCCGACGTTTTCTATTTTGCCATTTTTTACGAGGACCACACCATTCTTGATGGTTTGTCCGGATACTGTATAAATGGTTTCGGCTTTAATGGCTATCTGGGCTTCTATTTGAGTAAAGACAGATAAAAAAAGTATGGCGATGATTAATTTTTTCATTGTTGTGTTTTTTTAATAATAAATGGATTCAATTCAATGGATTTTCAATCTGAAATCCGCAAGACATTAAACGTTCCAATTATTAATCCGTTTCTCCTTCGTGGTGATGGAATTCTCCGCGGATAGGGGAGTAAACATCATATCCTCCGGTTAGAAATGCCTTATCTCTGGGATTAGTGATATCAAAGCGCTTATTGCCCTCTACCCAGGTTTGTTCTACTTTGGTATAGATGCTAAACGGATCTCCGCTTAAAACAAGAAAGTCTGCGTCTTTACCTTTTTCCAATGAACCTACTCTGCTGCTTAAATCAAGCATACGTGCTCCGGAAAGTGTCAGCGCTTCGATCGCCTTGCTTCTGCTCATTCCTTCCCGAACCATTAAGGCCGCAGAACGAATGAGTAACCTTGAATCTGTAATGCCATCATCGGTATGAAAACCTACATCAACACCTGCTTTTTCAAGCGCCGCGCCGGTACCAAGGGATAGTCCCATGGCTTCCATTTTTCCTCCCGGAACATCAATGGTAATAATAGATGCTTTCAAACCTGCCGCGGCGATTTCTTTTGCAACAAGTGAACCCTCACTCACGTGATGGAGGACCGGTTTGAAACCAAATTCCTGACCTAATCTAATGGCAGTAAGAATGTCATTTGCTTTATGTGTATGAAAATGGACAACCCGTTTGCCGGTTAAGATTTCCACCAAAGGTTCCATACGCAAATCTCTTTCAGGCATTTTAGAAGAGTCCTTTCCTGCCTTATCTATTTTGTTTTTATACTCCTGGGCTTTTGTAAATAACTCCCTCGCCATAGCAGCACTTTTTGCTCTTGTTCCGGGAAAAGCGCCTGGTGTAGTGCGCATCGGATTTGTTCCGTTTGCCATTTTCATTCCCCCATAAACTCCCTTCTCATTGGTGATAAGAAGATCTTCTATTACTGTTCCTTCCCGCATTTTAATGTACAAGGTTTGTCCGCTCATGAGGTGACCGCTTCCGGGCATGACATTTATAGTCGTAATACCTCCGGCCAATGCTTTATTGAATCCATCGCTTGTAGGATTTACCGCATCCAGAGCACGTGTTTCGGGATTTAAAGCTGCTGATGCATCTCCGCCCGCAGGTCCGCCGAGATGGGAATGACTATCAACCAAACCAGGCATGATCACTTTGCCGGTAGCATCCACGACGGTTGCGTCTGCAGGTATAGCACTTCCTTCATTTCCCACACTGATGATCTTTCCTTTATGTACTACCAACACGCCGTTTTGGATTGGTGCGCCGGCAACGGTGTGGATCAATGCTCCTTTAAATGCTATGGGTTTATCCTGTGCCTGCATGGCAAAAGTTATGAGCAGAGATAATGCGGTAAAATATCCTTTCATCATAATGCGGGATTTAGTTTTGAAATTGTTTATTAAATGTTGAAACGTAATTTAAGAAATATTTAATAATCGGGATATAAATTCAGGATCAAGGGACGATATTGATTTATAACCGGTCCGGTCTTTATTATTGATCAGCCTAAAGGATGGTTATGAATGGTAAGGAGCTCTTGAAAAAATGAAAAATATGAAAAGGATAGTTTGCAAATAGGCGTTCCGGTATTTTTATGTAACAAATCAGTACCGGTATTTGTATTTGTATTTTCTATTTTAAGGTATTAAGAAAATTATTTATCTTCCTTCTTCTAAACCTCGAATGATGAAAGAAGATATTCTGCAATACATCTGGAAGTTTCAGTACTATAATAGTAGTGAACTAACGTGCACCGATGGACGTTCATTATTTATTTATCATGCGGGAAGTCAAAATATCAACCAAGGACCCGATTTTACCCAGGCGAAAATAAAAATAGACGATACCATCTGGGCAGGAAATATTGAGGTGCATATTCAATCGGTTCATTGGAATTTGCATAAACACTCGCGCGATGTGAATTATGATAACATTATTCTGCATGTCGTCTGGCAACATGATGCCGAAATAAAAGATGTTTCCGGAAACAATTTGCCCACGCTGGAATTACAAAGCCGCGTATCAAAACTTCTTTTAGAAAAATACCAGCTACTCATGTTGAATCCAAAATTCATTGCTTGTGAAAATCAACTTAATCATCTGAATGAACTCACCTTAAGTCATTGGAAACAGCGATTGGTGGTGGAAAGATTACTCACAAAATCAGCTGCTATCCTCAAAGACTTAGAAATGGCCAACGGTCACTGGGAAGAAGTTTTTTGGTGGTATATCGCGGCCAATTTTGGGTTGAAAATCAACAATGCAGTTTTTAAGCAGATTGCCCAATCTTTACCCATTTCTATTTTATCAAAACATAAACATAATCAGCTACAATTAGAAGCGCTATTATTTGGCCAGGCCGGCTTGCTGGAAGGAGAGTTTGAGGATAAGTATGCAGCTATGTTGCAGAAGGAATATCTTTTTTATCAGAAAAAATATGGATTGAAGAAAGTAAATGGTGAGTTGTTCTTTTTAAGAATGCGTCCGGCAAATTTTCCGACCATCCGCCTCGCACAAATGGCTAAATTAATTTTTGAAAGTGAACATTTGTTTTCAAAACTTACAGAAACCGATTCTGTGAAAGATGTGCGGAAAATGTTTGACCTCGTGGCAAATGATTATTGGCATTATCATTATTTATTTGACCGGGAAACGGAATACAAGGAAAAGAGATTGGGGAAACAAATGATCGATAATATTATTATTAATACAGTTATTCCCATGCTGTTTGCTTATGGATTACACAAGGATGAAAACACCTATAAAGAAAAAGCGATCTCCTGGTTGGAGGATTTATCTCCCGAGAAAAACACCATCACGAACGGATTCAGTCAATTGAAATTTGCAAACAAAAATGCCTATGATTCACAGGCATTTATTCAATTGAAAAATGAATATTGTCAGCATAAATTGTGT